>DASSQF010000088.1:0-4339 GCA_035702685.1 Propionibacteriaceae bacterium | reverse complement strand
AGACCCGTGCGGACCACGCGGAACGCCTCGTGGGGAAGCCGGGCGGCACGCCTCGCCGGGTCGCGCTCGAGCGCGACGTCGTCGTCGGCCGCGATCCGTACCGCGGGCGCCTCGGTCCGCGCCCGGGTGGGCGGCAGCGCGATGGGACGAACCCACCCTCGCGCGACCCACGCCTGGACCTCGGTCGTCCGCGCGTACGAGCCGAGCAGCAGCCCCGCGCCGCGCTGCGTGACGCGGATCGCGGCGACGTCCCGCGCGTGCGGGTACGGCGCGTGCGGGTCGCTGAGCAGATCGTCGCCGTCGTCCCACACGCACACCAGGCCCAGGTCCGTGACCGGGGCGAACACGGCGGACCGGGTGCCGACCACCACTCGTGCCTGCCCCCGGGAGGCGCGCAGGAACGCCCGGTACCGCGCGGACGGTCCAAGATCGGCGGTCTGCCGGACGACCAGCCCTCGTCCCACGCGGCGCTCGACGGCCGGCAGGACCCGCAGGACGTCCTTGAGGTCGGGGACGACGACGACAGCGGACCGTCCCGAGGCGACACACGCGGCCGCGGCGGCGGCGAACCCCTCGGCCCAGTCCCCGACCGGCGCGGCGACCGGGACGACGGTCCAGGCCGCACGTGGCGAGCCTCCGGACGCGAGGGCCGTGAGGTAGCCGGCCCCGTCCGGGTACCCGGCGAGCGGACCAGGCGTGACGTCCGGCGCGGGCGGGTCAGCGACGGGCTTCACCTCCGCACGCTCCGTCGCGGCGTGCCGCGACGGTATGGCGAGGCGCGCCACGTCCGAGAACGTGCCGGCGTAGTGGTCCGCCACCGCTCGTACGAGCTCGATCGTCTCGGCGGGAAGGACCACCTCGTCGGACAGGCTCTTCGACACCGGCGCGAGCCGCGGCTGGTCGCTGGATGCGACCCGCTCCACGACGTACCCGTCGACGAGCCGCCCGGCGAACCTCACGCGGACGCGCGAGCCCGGTACGGCCGCGTGCTCGAGCTGCTCGGGCACCGCGTAGTCGAACAGCCTGTCGAGGTGCGGCAGCCCGACATCCACCTGGACGCGTGCAACCGGCAGGTCCAAGGTGGGCTACCCCTTGACGGCCTTCGCGAGGGCCTCGGCCTTGTCGGTCCTCTCCCACAGGAACTCGTCGAGCTCACGGCCGAAGTGGCCGTAGTTCGTCGTCAGCGAGTAGATCGGACGCAGCAGGTCGAGCTGGCGGATGATGACGGCTGGACGCAGGTCGAACACGCTCTGCACCGCTGCGGTGACCTGGTCGAGCGGGACCGTCTCGGTCCCGAAGCAGTCCACGTAGAGGCCGACGGGGTGGGCGCGACCGATCGCGTACGCCACCTGGACCTCGCAGCGGGTCGCGAGACCCGCGGCCACCACGTTCTTGGCGACCCAGCGCATCGCGTAGGACGCGGACCGGTCGACCTTGGACGGGTCCTTGCCGGAGAAGGCGCCGCCACCGTGGCGGGCCATGCCGCCGTACGAGTCGACGATGATCTTGCGGCCCGTGACGCCCGCGTCGCCCATGGGTCCGCCGACGACGAAGGAGCCGGTCGGGTTGACGTACACCTTGAGGTCCGGTCGGGCCAGCTCGTACGTGTCGAGGACCGGGTCGATGATCAGCCGGGTCACGTCGGCCTTGATCTGGGACTGCGTGACGTCCGCGCGGTGCTGGGTCGACACGACGACGGTGTCGATCGCGACAGGGGTGTCGCCGTCGTACGCGATCGTCACCTGCGTCTTGCCGTCGGGGCGCAGGTACTCCAGGTCTCCGGAGCGACGCACCGCGGTGAGGCGCTCGCTCAGCCGGTGCGCGATGTCGATGGGGAGCGGCATGAGCGTGGGGGTGTCCGAGCACGCGTAGCCGAACATGAGTCCCTGGTCGCCGGCGCCCTGGTGGTCGTTGTTGTCCGCCGACCCCTCGGCGCGCTCCTCCTCGGCCGAGTTGACGCCCTGCGCGATGTCGGGAGACTGGCTGCCGATGGCGACGACGACGCCGCACGACTCTCCGTCGAAGCCGATGTCGCTCGACGTGTAGCCGATGTCGAGGACCCTCTGGCGCGCGATCTTGCCGATCTCGGCGTACGCCTCGGTGGTGACCTCTCCCGCGACGACGACGAGCCCCGTCGTGACGAGCGTCTCGACGGCGACGCGGCTCGTGGGGTCCTGCGCGATGAGCGCGTCGAGCACCGCGTCGGAGATCGAGTCGGCGACCTTGTCCGGGTGGCCTTCGGTGACGGACTCCGACGTGAACAGGCGAGACACAGGCGCTCCTTAGAAGGTGGTGGCGCGATGACGGACCACCGCGTCGAGTAGGCGATGTGCGACGACCGCCTTGCCGGCCGTCACGCGGTCCCGGACGCCGGCGGCGTCCAGGATCAGGACACTAGTGTCCGGCATGCCGAACACCTTGCCGCCCGACACGTCGTTGACGACGAGCAGGTCGGCGCCCTTGCGTGCGAGTTTGGCACGACCCGCTGACACGAGGGCTTCCTCGTCGTCGATCGTCTCAGCGGCGAAGCCCACGATCGTCTGGCCGGTCCGCCGGGAGCGCGTGAGGCCGGCGAGCACGTCGGGCGTCTGGACGAGGTCGAGGGACAGTCCCTCGTCGCCGGACTTCTTGATCTTGGTGCCGGAGGTCGAGCGGGGCGTGAAGTCTGCGGGGGCGGCGGCCATCACGACGACGTCCGCCTCGGCCGCGCAGTCCGCCATGGCGTCGGCGAGGTCGTTCGTGGAGACGACGCTGCGGACGGTCACGCCCGAGGGAGGCGCGACCTCCAGGTGCGCCGCGACGAGCGTCACCCTGGCCCCTCTCAGCGAGGCGGCCCGGGCGATCTCCACGCCCATGCGCCCCGAGGACGCGTTCCCGATGAAGCGCACGGGGTCGATCGCCTCGTGCGTACCTCCTGCGCTCACGACGACGTGCAGGCCCGTGAGGTCGCGCGCCGAGGCGTGCGCGGCGACCCCGGCCTCCAGCAGCGACTCGGCCACGCCCGCGATCTCGGCGGGCTCGGGCAGCCGCCCCACACCGGAGTCCGCTCCGGCGAGCCGGCCCGAGGCGGGGGCCAGCACGATGACGCCACGGTCCCGGAGGACGGACACGTTGTGCTGCGTCGCGGGGTGCAGCCACATCTCGGTGTGCATCGCAGGGCACACGAGTACGGGGCACGTTGCTGTGAGGAGCACGTTGGTGAGGAGGTCGTCGGCCCGGCCGGCTGTCTGCCGGGCCAAGAGGTCGGCCGTCGCCGGGGCGACGAGCACGAGGTCGGCCTCACGGCCGAGCCGTACGTGCGGGATGGCCGACGCGTCGGTGAACACGTCAGAGGCCACCGGACGTCCGGACAGTGCCGCGAACGTCGTCTCACCGACGAACCGGAGCGCGTTCTCGGTGGGCACGACGGTGACGTCGTGTCCCGACTCACGCAGCCTGCGCAGGACCTCGCACGACTTGTACGCCGCAATGCCGCCGGACACGCCGAGGACGATCCGGCTCATGCGCGTCGTTGCTCAGATCTCGGCGTCGCCGAAGGGGTCGCCGAAGACGAAGTCGGGATCCGCGACGGCCTCGGCACGTGCCGCAGCCTCGGCCTCGGGGTCGATCTGGGTGCACTCGAGCACGTCCGCGTTGATCTCACGCAGCGCGATCGACAGGGGCTTCTCCTGAGGCGCCGTGTCGACCAGCGGCCCCACGTTCTCGAGCAGGCCCTCGGCCAGCTGGGAGTAGTAGGCGTTGATCTGGCGGGCTCGCTTGGCAGCGAAGAGGACGAGGCGGTACTTGCTGTCGACCTTCTCGAGCAGCTCGTCGATCGGCGGGTTGGTGATGCCTTCAGCGTGAACCGTCACGGATACCTTCAATCGAGTTGGTTTTCGCACCCGGCAGCGCCAGGGCTCAGACCCATGAACTCTACCAACTGTTCGCACGTGTTCGCGACATCGGCGTTGACGATGATCTCGTCGAACTCCGAGGCCGCCGCGAGCTCCTCCTCCGCGGTACGGAACCGGCGGGCCAGCTCGGCCTCGCCCTCTGTGCCCCGTCCTCGGAGCCGGCGCTCCAGCTCTGCGCGGTCAGGCGGCATGAGGAAGACGCTGCGGGCCTCCGGCATCGTGGAGCGCACCCGCCGGGCGCCGGCCAGGTCGAGCTCGAGGAGACACGGGCGCCCCTCCTCCAGCGCTGCGAGGATGGGCTTGCGCGGCGTCCCGTACCGGTGGACGCCGTGCACCAGCGCCCACTCGAGCAGGTCGCCGGCCGCGACGAGGTCGTCGAACTCCGCGTCGCTGATGAACCAGTAGTCGACGCCGTGTCTCTCGCCCGGTCGCGGGGACCGGGTGGT
>DASSQF010000087.1:0-16263 GCA_035702685.1 Propionibacteriaceae bacterium | reverse complement strand
TGCCCGAGGCAGCGACCACGACGATGTCCTCGGTGACGAGGCCGTTCGCGACGGCCGGTGCGAGGGCGAGCGTCACCGACGTCGGGTAGCAGCCCGGGATCGCGACCCTCTTCGTCGCGCGCAGGACGTCACGCTGGCCGGGGATCTCCGGCAGCCCGTACGGCCACGTCCCGGCGTGCGGGGAGCCGTAGAACTTCTCCCACTGCTCACCCGAGGCGAGCCGGAAGTCGGCACCCATGTCGAGGACGAGGACGTCGTCGCCGAGCTGCGCGGCGATCTCCGCGGAGGCTCCGTGGGGCAGCGCCAGGATCACGACGTCGTGGCCGGCGAGGTTCTCCGCGCTCGTCTCCACGATCGGGCGGTCGGCGAGGGCGGGGAGGTGAGGCAGGTGCTCGCCGACGAGCGAGCCCACGCTCGACTTCGCCGTGAGCGCGCCGATCTCCACCTCCGGATGCCCGAGGAGGAGTCTCAGCGCCTCAGCGCCTGCATAGCCGGTACAGCCGGCCACCGCCACACGTATCGTCACAGGCATGATCATGCATTAGGAGGCATGATCATGCAAACACCCGTCCCGACGTGCGGACCGCCCTCGTTCGAGCGGAACCCCTCCGACGGGACAGCCGGACGGATGTCAGGCGATCCGCTGCACTGCCCCGTACCGCTCGGCAGCCACGGCCACCGCCGCGTCCCGAGCCGCGGCGGCGTCCGCCTCCGTGAGCGTGCGGTCCGGGGCCCTGAGTCGGAGCGCGAACGCGAGCGACTTCTTGCCCGCCCCGATGGCGTCCGAGGAGTACACGTCGAAGAGCCGGACGTCCTCCAGCAGGTCGCCGGCACCCTCGCGGAGCGCCGCCTCGACGTCACCGGCCTGTACGGACGCGTCGACGATGAGGGCGACGTCCTCCTTGGCCACCGGCCAGGAGGAGACAGGCGCCACGGATCCCGGTCCGGGGAACAGCTCGCACAGCGCGTCGAAGGACAGCTCGGCGGCGGCCGTACGCGCCGGCAGCCCGTACACCCGGCACACGTCGGGGTGGAGCTCGCCGGCGTGACCGACGGTCACGTCGCCGACCATGAGCCGGGCGCAGCGCCCCGGGTGGTACGGCGGGTACGCGTTGGCGGTGCGCTCCAGACGTACGCCCAGCGCCCGACCGACTGTCTCGGCGAACGCGATCGCCTGCTCCCAGCCGGCGAGTACGGCAGGACGTCCGGCCGAGGCGGGCAGCCACTCGCCCGTGAGCACGCACGCCACGTGCGTGGGCTGCTTCGGGAGCGCGGCGGCGATCGCGGCGAGGTCCTCGTCGGACGGCCGCGCCTCGACCGAGGGCATGGGTGCCACGCCGAGGGGTCCCATGAACACCGAGCCCACCTCGTACAGGGCGAGGTCGGTCTGACCCCGTGACTGGTTGCGGAGCACGGCCCCGAAGAGCCCTGGCAGGAGCGTCGTGCGCAGGTACGGCGAGGTCTCGGCCAGGGGGTTCGCGAGGCGCACGAGCTTCCGCCGCTCGTCCTCGGCGTCCGCACCGAGCCTGTCGATGTCGGCCTCCGCGAGGAACGGGAACTGGATGACCTCGACGAAGCCGACTGCGGGGAGCGCCGCGCTGAGCGCCCTGCGCGCCTTCTGCCTCGCGGTGAGCCCGCGACCGCCCGTGGGCCGCGGCAGCACCGGCTCGATCGTGTCGAGGCCGACCTTGTTGCCGACCTCCTCGACGTAGTCGTACGCGTCGACCAGGTCCGGACGCCACGTCGGCGGGACGAGCGTCAGCCGGTCGTCCTCCTGCGTCACCTCGACACCCGAGCCGCGCAGGATGCTCACGACGCGGTCGACGCTCACCGGAGCGCCGAGGACCTCCGCGGGAAGCGTGCCGCGGATCGTCTGCGAGGGCATCGCCGGCACCCGGCCGTACACCGTCTCCGCCTCCACGACCGTGCCGCCGGCGAGCTCGACGAGGAGGTCGGC
This sequence comes from Propionibacteriaceae bacterium, assembly GCA_035702685.1. Taxonomy (GTDB): domain Bacteria; phylum Actinomycetota; class Actinomycetes; order Propionibacteriales; family Propionibacteriaceae; genus Fen-668. The sequence continues at coordinate 14,306 of DASSQF010000087.1, read as the reverse complement.
GACGCGGTGCGCAGCGGAGTAGGCCGCGTTCGGGTCCACCCAGCGCTCGAAGCGGCGGGACGCCTCGCTCGGGAGCTTGTGGCGCCGGGCCGTGCGGCTGATCTGTACGGGCGCGAAGGACGCAGCCTCGATGAGGATGTTCGTCGTGGTCTCGGACAGCTCGGTCGTCTGGCCGCCCATGACGCCGGCGAGGCCGATGACGCCCGAGTCGTCGGTGATGACGAGGTCCTCGGGGTCGAGGAGGCGGTCGACGTCGTCGAGGGTGGTAAGCCTCTCCCCCGGCTTCGCCTCGCGCACGACGATGCCGCCCGAGAGACGGTCTGCGTCGTACGCGTGGAGGGGCTGGCCCGTCTCGAGCATCACGTAGTTCGTGATGTCGACCGACAGGGACACCGACCGCATGCCCGACAGGCGCAGGCGGCTCGCCATCCAGTCGGGACTGGGACGCGACGGGTCCACGCCGGTCACGGACACGGCGACGAACAGCGGGCAGTGCTCGGTCTCGCTGCGGACCGGGAAGCCGTCGGCCTTGGGGGACGGCGTGGGAACGGAGACCGGGTCGGTGAAGGGAACGCCGAACGCCTGGGCCGTCTCACGCGCCAGGCCACGTACGGACAGGCAGTAGCCCATGTCCGCGGTGACCGCGATGTCGAGCACCTCGTCCGTGAGACCGAGCAGCGCGAGCGCGTCGTCGCCGGGCTCGGCGGAACCGGCGGGCAGCACGAGGATGCCCGTGTGGTCGGTGCCGATGCCCAGCTCGTCGACCGCACAGATCATGCCGTCGGAGACGTGACCGTACGTCTTGCGCGCCGTGAGCTCGAAACCGCCCGGAAGCACCGTGCCGGGGAGCGCGACGACGACGAGGTCGCCGGCGACGAAGTTGTGCGCGCCGCACACGATCCCGCGCGAGCCGCCCGTCTCGTCGGGCTCGCTGGCACCCTCGTTGTACGGGCCGACGTCGACCCGGCACCAGCGGATCGTCTTGCCGTTCTTCTGCGGCTCGTCGACGCAGCTCAGGACCCGGCCCACGACGAGCGGGCCCGTGATCTCGGTCGCCGGCTCCACGGCCTCGACCTCCAGACCCGCGCGGATCAGCGCGTCGCCGATGTCGCGACCCGTCACCTCGTCGGGCAGCGCCACGTACTCGCGGACCCAGGACACCGGCGCCCTCATCGTGCTCCTCCCACGAGCGACCGGCTGAACCGTACGTCGCCCTCGACCATGTCCCTCATGTCCGCCGCGTTGTTGCGGAACATGAGCGTGCGCTCCACACCCATCCCGAAGGCGAAGCCCGAGTACACGTCGCTGTCGATGCCGCACGCGGTCAGCACGCGCGGGTTGACGACGCCGCAGCCACCCCACTCGATCCAGCCCTCGCTCGAGCACGTCCGACACGGGTTCGCCGGGTCGTTGACGCTCGCGCCGTGGCAGACGAAGCACTCGAGGTCGAGCTCGGCGCTCGGCTCGGTGAACGGGAAGTAGTTGGGCCGGATGCGCACGCCGATGTCGCCGAACATCACCTTCGCGAGGTGGCTCAGCGTGCCGACGAGGTGCGCCATCGAGATGCCCTTGTCGACGACGAGGCCCTCGATCTGGGTGAAGACCGGTACGTGGGTCGCGTCGAACTCGTCGGCCCTGTACACGCGACCGGGGCACACGACGTAGATCGGCAGCGGCCGCTCGAGCATCGAGCGGATCTGTACGGGCGAGGTGTGCGTGCGCAGCACGATGTTGCTCGACATGTCGCCGACGAACAGGGTGTCCGTGGTGCCGCGGGCCGGGTGGTCCGGCCCGATGTTGAGGGCGTCGAAGTTGAGCCAGGCGCCCTCGGCCTCCGGGCCTTCCGCGATCTCCCAGCCCATCGCGACGAACACGTCACCGAGGGCGTCCATGAGCGCGGTGATGGGGTGGACGGCACCGAAGGGTACGACGTCGACGGGGACCGTCACGTCGACGCGCTCCTCGACCAGCCTGCGCTCGAGCTCCGCGGCGCCGATCTCCGCCTCCCGCTCGGCGAGCGCGCGCTGGATCTCCGCCCGGGCCCTGCCCACGCGAGCGCCGGCGTCCTTGCGCGCGGCGGGCGGAAGGGCGCCGATCTCACGGTTGGCGAGGGCGAGAGGGGCGCGCTCCCCGGCGTGCGCGATGCGCGCGGCCTTGAGCTCGGCCGTCGTCGCGGCCAGGGCGACGGCGGCGAGCGCCTCGTCGACCATCGCCTGGACGGACTCGGCGCCCAGCGTCGTGACCTCGACCGGGTCGTAGTTCGTGTTCGGTCCTGACATGTGTCCCCTCGTGGTGTCCGACGGCTGAGTCTAGGAAGTGCGGGCGGAGCCCGGCGACCGAGTTGCGCTCGTGGACGTCCGTTGCGCGGCGGCCGTCGCGTACAGGCAGACGGCTGCCGCGGTCGACAGGTTGAGGCTCTCGGCCGACCCCCACATCGGCACCTTCGCCACGACGTCCGCGGTCGCGAGGTCTGCGGGCGGCAGGCCCCAGGCCTCGTTGCCGAAGACCCAGGCCACCGGTACGGACAGGTCGAGGTCCAGCAGGGTCTGCGAGCCGGAGCCGTCGGCAGCCATCACGGTGAGCCCCGCACGCTTGAGCGCGTCCGTGGCCTCGGTGAGCGACACGTCCTCGACGACCGGCAGGTGGAAGATGCTGCCGACCGAGGCTCGGACGGCCTTCGGGTTGTGCACGTCCACGGAGCCCTGCGTGAGGACGACCGCGTCGGCGCCGAACGCGTCGGCGCAGCGGATGACGGTGCCCGCGTTGCCGGGATCACGTACCTGCGCGCACACGACGACCAGGCGAGGAGACCGCGCGAGCACGTCGTCGAGCGAGGCCGACGTGGCGCGGCACACCGCGACGAGGCCCTGCGGCGTCACCGTGTCCGTGAGCGAGGCGAGCTCGGCGTCACTGACGAGGAGCACGACCACGCCCGAGTTGGCCGCGTCCTGCACGAGCTCGGCGTGCCGCTCGGAGCCGGACGCCGTGACGAACAGACGCGCGACGACACCAGCCGCCACGGCCTCCCGTACCGCCTGTGGCCCCTCGGCGAGGAACTGTCCGGTGGTACGGCGTCCTTTGAGCGCCGACAGCCGACGAGCCGACCGGAGTGCTCCCGCGTGCGCGGGTCCGGTCGGCTCGGTGGCTGCGGGCGGGTGCTCCGTCCGCCGCGGCATGTGTCAGGCAGCCGTCGCCGGCGCCGCATCCTTCGCGGCCTTCACCAGCGCGGCGAAGGCGGTCGGGTCGCTCACGGCGAGCTCGGCGAGGATCTTGCGGTCCACCTCGATACCGGCGGCCTTCAGCCCGGCGATGAAGCGGTTGTACGTCATGCCCTCGGCGCGGGCGGCCGCGTTGATCCGCTGGATCCACAGGGCGCGGAAGTCGCCCTTGCGGTCGCGGCGGTCGCGGTAGGCGTACGTGAGCGAGTGGAGCATCTGCTCCTTCGCCTTGCGGTACAGACGTGAACGCTGCCCGCGGTAGCCCGACGCGAGCTCGAGGACTTCGCGGCGCTTCTTCTGGGCGTTCACTGCGCGCTTGACGCGTGCCATGGCTCTACTCCTTGATGCTCAGGTCTGGTGGGTTCACTTGCCGAGGAGGCGACGGACCTTCTTGGCGTCCGTACCCGTCAGCTCGGCGTCGGGCATGAGGCGACGCGTCTCGCGGGACGACTTGTGCTCGTTGAGGTGGCGCTTGCCGGCGGAACGGTGCGTGAGCTTGCCGCTTCCAGTGATCTTGAACCGCTTCTTCGCACCGGAGTGCGTCTTCATCTTCGGCATGTGCCGCTCCGTTCTTTCTTTCGGGCTTACAGGACTCGACTTAGAGGTCGATGTCGGGATCCAGGTTGTCCGCGGGGCCGCGACGGCGCTTGTGCTCGGCCTTGGCCGCGTGCGCGGCGCGGATCTCGGCGAGCTGGCGCTGCTCCTCTTCCTCGCTCGCAGTGCGCTCAGCCGTACGGCGGCTCTTCTCGGCCTGCAGCTCGACGCGTGCGTCGGACTTGCGCCGCGTGGGGGCGAGCACCATGAGCATGTTGCGGCCGTCCTGCTTGGGCGCGGACTCGACGATGCCGTCCTCGGCGACGTCCTCCGCGAGCTTCTTGAGCAGGTTGAACCCGAGCTCGGGCTTCGACTGCTCGCGGCCCCGGAACATGATCGTGATCTTGACCTTGTCGCCGCCCTTGAGGAACCGGACGACGTGGCCCTTCTTCGTGTCGTAGTCGTGAGCGTCGATCTTCGGCCGGAGCTTCATCTCTTTGATCACGGTGTTCGTCTGGTTGCGCCTCGACTCACGGGCCTTCTGGGCGTTCTCGTACTTCCACTTGCCGTAGTCCATGAGCTTGCAGACCGGCGGCCGGTTGCCCGGCGCGACCTCCACGAGGTCGAGGTCGGCCTCCTGGGCAAGGCGGATGGCGTCCTCGATGCGGACGATGCCCACCTGCTCCCCGTTCGGGCCGACGAGTCTGACCTCGGGCACGCGGATGCGGTCGTTGATGCGCGGTTCAGTGCTGATGTGTCCTCCAAGGTGCGAATCTGGCGCCGACATGACGAAAGGGCCTCCGCGCGGTGCGCGAAGACCCTGACCCGGGGCGCACGCCTATGCGTCGCCCTCTGTGGTGACCTGCCGCCCCAGAGGTGGTCAGGTGGGAGGTCAGGCCTCCACTTCCGCGCGGCCCTGGTCGAGCCGACCTGGTCAGTGTAGACGAGGGACCAACGGGCGCGAAATCGCCCTGCCCGTCGGCCGCGGGGGTGGAGGTCGCGCGGCGGGCGCCGAGGGTCACGCCCCCTGGTCGAGGAAGGCCCAGCCGAAGCCGCCGTCGTCCAGCTCCACGAGCCGGCGGCCCTGCGCGAGGTTGTCGATGAGCTCCCCCTCGATGACGAACGGTACGGGACCGGCGGCGTCGACGAGCAGGGCGTCGTCCCCGGTCTCGAGGACCGTGGCCGCTGCGTCGTCGAGCGTCGCCGGTACGGGACGGGCGCGCGGCTCCCACGCGACGAGGGAGTCGATGCCGGTGAAGGCCAGCAGCGCGCGGCGTCCGTCCGGGGCCGCGATCGAGACGGCGGCCAGGTCGGCGTGACGGTCCGGGTCGGGCCCGTCGGACGAGTCGTCGCCGCTCGCCACGACAGGGAGCAGGAGCCGCGCGCCGCACAGCGCCGCGACGGCCCGGAGGTACGTGGTGGGCAGGTCCTCCCCGGCGTCGGCGATGTACCGCCGGACGGCGGGGTCGGCCTCGCCGCGGTCACCGAGGAACGCGGCGCTCGGCTGCGCCAGGGTACGGCGCTCGCCCGGACCCCCGGTCATCGCTGCTCCTCGCCCTCCGCGGCTCGGGCCGCCGCGATCGCGATCCGCAGAGCGTCGTACTGCGCCCTCGCATAGTGCTTGTCGCTGCCCTGGATGCCCATGAGCATCATCGTCTCGTGGTCGCCCTCCGCGCTCGCGCCCTTGAGCACGACGAGCGGCCACGGGGCGCCGGGGCGGAAGAGGATCTCCCCCACGTCCGACCACGGCAGCTCGTGCGTACGGAGCCCGTTGCGGAACCACAGACCCTTCGGCAGCACGCGGACGGTGCTGAACCCCAGCGCGCACATGAACGTGATCATGACGAGCAGGAACACGAGCAGGGTGACGACCTGGAACGCCGTGAACCGCGACCGCACGTCCGGTCCGAGGGCGATCCCGACGACGAGCGAGCCGACGACGAGGACGAGGGAGAACCCGATGGCCGCCCAGCGGGGTCCACGGGGGTACGCGACGAAGCTCGGCGTCACAGGCGACACGCGGCGATGTCGGTGACGAGGATGGCTCGCGCGCCGACGTCCCAGAGCCTGTCCATGAGCGGCTGGGCGTTCCGACGCGGAACCATGGCCCGTACCGCGGACCAGCCCATCTTCGCGAGTGGAGACACCGTCGGGCCTTCGAGGCCCGGCGTCAGCGCGACCGCCTCCTCGAGGAGGGTGTTGTCGATGTCGTAGTCGATGAGCACGTAGTCCCGGGCGACGATCACCCCGGACAGGCGGCGCAGCAGGAGCTGCAGACCCTCCGGCTCCTCCCCGCCACGGCGACGGATGAGGATCGCCTCGGAGACCAGGATGGGCTCGCCGAACACCTCGAGGCCCGCCTTGCGGAGCGTGCTGCCGGTCTCGACCACGTCGGCGATCGCGTCCGCGACGCCGAGCCGGATGGCGCTCTCGACCGCGCCGTCGAGGTGGATGAGCCGGGCCTCCACGCCCTGCTCCCCGAGGTGGGACGCGACGAGCCCGGGGTACGAGGTCGCGATGCGCAGCCCGGCGAGGTCGGCCACGCTCGATGCCCCGGCAGGGGCGGCGAAGCGGAACTTCGTGCCGCCGAAGCCCAGCGGCAGGACCTCGTCGGCGTTCGACGCCGAGTCGAGCAGCATGTCGCGGCCGGTGATGCCGATGTCGAGCGTGCCCTCCCCCACGTACACCGCGATGTCGCGCGGGCGTAGGTAGTAGAACTCGACGCCGTTCGCCTCGTCGGTCAGCACGAGGTCCTTGGGGTCCCAGCGCTGGCGGTACCCCGCCTCGCGCAGCATCTGCGCGGCCGGCTCAGCGAGCGAGCCCTTGTTGGGCACGGCGATCTTCAACAGGCGGTCGGTCATCGGGGTCAGAGCCTCTCGTACACGTCGGCAAGGTCGAGGTCCATGGCGACCATGAGCACCTGCAGGTGGTAGATCAGCTGGCTGATCTCCAGGGCGGCGGCGTCCTTGCCCTCGTGCTCGGCGGCCATCCACACCTCGGCGGCCTCCTCGACGATCTTCTTGCCGATCTCGTGGATGCCGGCGTCGAGGCGCTTCACCGTGCCGGAGCCTTCCGGACGGGTACGAGCCGTCTCGCGCAGCTGCGCGTACAGGTCCTCGAACGACTTGCTCACTCCGGGGCCTCCCCCGGAGCGAGAGCCGGGCGCTTGTCCTCGACGCCCACGAGCTCGCCGATGTGGCCCCCGACGAGGCCGAGCGACGCGTACTGCTCGAGGCGGGAGCGCGAGTCGGCGATGTCGAGGTTGCGCATGGTGAGCTGGCCGATGCGGTCCGTCGGACCGAACGCCGCGTCCTCGACCCGCTCCATCGACAGCTTCTCCGGGTGGTACGAGAACCCGCTGCCGGCCGTCTCGAGGATCGAGTAGTCGTCGCCGCGACGCAGCTTGAGCGTCACCTCGCCGCTCACGGCGGAGGCGACCCAGCGCTGCAGGGACTCGCGGAACATGAGCGACTGCGGGTCGAGCCAGCGCCCCTCGTACATGAGGCGCCCCAGCTTGCGGCCCTCGTTGTGGTAGTTCGCGATCGTGTCCTCGTTGTGGATCGCGCTGACCAGCCGCTCGTACGCGATGTACAGCAGCGCCATGCCCGGCGCCTCGTAGATGCCCCGCGACTTGGCCTCGATGATCCGGTTCTCGATCTGGTCGCTCATGCCCAGCCCGTGGCGGCCGCCGATGCGGTTCGCCTCGTGGACGAGCGCCACCGGTGAGTCGAACGTGGCCCCGTTGATCTGCGTGGGCCAGCCGTTCTCGAAGGTGAGGGTGACGACCTCGGGGTCGATCTGCACCGACTCGTCCCAGAACCGGACGCCCATGATCGGGTCGACGAGCTCGATGTTCGCGCTGAGCTCCTCGAGGTCCTTGGCCTCGTGGGTGGCGCCCCAGATGTTGGCGTCGGTCGAGTACGCCTTCTCCTTGGAGTCGCGGTAGGGAAGGTCGCGCTCCGCCAGCCACTGGGACATCTCCGCCCGGCCGCCGAGCTCGGTGACGAACTTCTGGTCGAGCCAGGGCTTGTAGATGCGAAGCCTCGGGTTGGCGAGCAGCCCGTACCGGTAGAAGCGCTCGATGTCGTTGCCCTTGTACGTCGAGCCGTCGCCCCAGATGTGGCAGTCGTCCTCCGCCATGGCCCGTACGAGCATGGTCCCCGTCACCGCCCGGCCGAGCGGGGTGGTGTTGAAGTAGGACTTGCCGGCCGTACGGATGTGGAACGCGCCGCACTGGAGCGCCACGAGCCCCTCGTACACGAGCTGTTCGGTGCAGTCGACGAGGCGGGCGATCTCCGCGCCGTACTGCCCGGCGCGTCCCGGCACCGACGCGATGTCCGGCTCGTCGGGCTGGCCGATGTCGGCCGTGTACGTGCAGGGGATGGCGCCGTTCTCACGCATCCAGGCGACCGCGACAGAGGTGTCGAGGCCGCCGGAGAACGCGAGACCGACCTTCTCGCCGCGAGGGAGGTCGTTGAGGACTGTGGGCATGGGCAGAATCCTAGGGCTCCGTGGCGTGGCGGCCCTCCCGCTGCCCACCGCCGGGAGTGACCTGCGCCGCAGACCCGTGGCGCGGCGACACCCCTTCGACCCCACCGACGTGGCACCACCCCGCTGACACCGGCCGATATAGTGCGATGACGCTCCCCTACTGACGCCAGAAGGATTTCGTGTGACTGACCAGGCAGGCGCCCGAGGCGCGGAGGAGGCCGACTCCGGCAACGAGTCCGGACGACGCACCGCCGGTCGGGACTACGCGGAACGCCTCGTCCGGCTCGAGACCGCACGGTGGAAGCGCGTCCTCGACGTACAGCGTCCGTACCGCTGGAACCTCCGTCGCCTCGAGCTGGGCCGGTGCCTCGACGTGGGCTGCGGGATCGGACGGAACCTCGTCAACCTCGGTCCGGGCGCCGTCGGAGTCGACCACAACGCGGACGCCATCGAGGTGTGCCGTGAGCGTGGCCTCACCGCGTACACCACCGAGGAGTTCATGGCGTCCGACATGGCCGCCGGAGGCTTCGACTCCCTGCTCATCGCCCACGTGCTCGAGCACGTCAGCCAGGACGTCGGGGACGGCCTGCTCCGCGACTACCTGCCGTACCTCAGGCCCCACGCGAAGGTGGTCGTCATCACGCCCCAGGAGGCGGGATTCGCGAGCGACGCCACGCACATCCGCTTCGTCGACCACGCCGGTGTGGCGGCACACGCGGAGCGCGTCGGCCTGACGGTCGAGCGCACGTACTCGTTCCCGTTCCCGCGCATCGTCGGGAAGGTGTTCCCCTACAACGAGTTCGTCACGGTCCTCCGCACGGCCTGACGAGGTGGCGGACGCCTCCGCAGCGTCGCTGAACCGTCCCGGTGGGGGCTAGAGCGCCACTCCGAGAAGGCCGTCGACGAGGTCGCGGATGGCGTCACGGGCACCGGGGACGTCCGTCTCCGCCTTCAACGAGGCGGACGCCCACGCGTCGAGCACGGCGAGTGCCCGGTCCGCGTGGAGGTCGTCCGCGACAGCCGCACGTACGGCCCGCACGGTCTCCTCGGCGGCCACGGACGTGGCACCGGACACCGCGGCTCGCCACGCCCCGAGGCGTGCGACGTTGGCCTCCAGGTCCTCGGACGTCCAGCTCCACTCCGTGAGGTGGTGGTGGCCCAGCAGGACAAGGCGGATCGCCATGGGGTCCACGCCCTGCTCGCGCAGCTGCGAGACGAGCACGAGGTTGCCCTTCGACTTGCTCATCTTCTCGCCGTCCAGCCCCACCATCGCGACGTGCACGTACGCCTTGGCGAACGGCTCCCCTGTGGCGGCGACGGCCTCCGCCGCGCACATCTCGTGGTGCGGGAAGACGAGGTCCGACCCCCCGCCCTGGACGTCGAACGAGGTTCCCAGCGTGTCGAGCGCGATCGCCGTGCACTCGATGTGCCAGCCGGGACGACCGCGTCCGAGCGACGAGTCCCACGCCGGCTCGCCGTCCCGCTCGAGGCGCCACACGAGACAGTCGAGCGGGTCGCGCTTGCCCGCACGGTCGGGGTCGCCCCCGCGCTCGGCGAAGACCTCGAGCATCTGCTCGTGACTGTACGAGGAGACCTCGCCGAAGCCGGCCGCACGCGTCGTCGTGAAGTACCAGTCGGGGTACTCGTCGTCGACCTGGTAGATATAGCCCGCCTCGGACAGCCGCGCGACAAGGGCATCGACCTCGGGGATCGCCTCGACCGCACCCACGTACGTGTCCGGAGGGAGCACGCGCAGCGACGTCATGTCCTCCCGGAACAGGTCCGTCTGCTCGTTCGCCAGGTCGACCCAGTCGACGCCGGTCGCGGAGGCCCGTTCGAGGAGCGGGTCGTCGATGTCGGTGACGTTCTGGGTGTACGCGACGGCCAGTCCGGCGTCTCGCCAGGCACGGTTGAGCAGGTCGAACGTCACGTAGGTGAACGCGTGCCCCATGTGCGTCGCGTCGTACGGGGTGATGCCGCACACGTACAGCCGGGCGGTTCCGCTCTCGGGGCCCACCGGGGCCACAGCCTCGCGGACCGTGTCGTAGGCGGTGACCGTTGCGGTGGTGCCGGAGACGGGCGACGGCAGGCTGGGCGACGGCCACGACTTCATGGCCGGTGAGCCTATCCGGCTACTGCTGCAGTGCCCGGTAGCCGTCCAGCCGCGGGCAGAGGTGGCCCTCGGCCGAGATCGGCTGCGCACACAAGGGGCAGGCGGGTGCGTCACGGACGACCCGGTCGGCCCGGGTCCCGAAGCGCCGCGCCATCTTCGGCGTGAGCAGGACGTCGAGGCTGTACGGCGGCTCGAGGTCCGGGTCGGCGAGCGTCACCCTCACGACCCCGGCGACCGGGTCCCAGCCCACCTGGATGCGGTTGGCGGCGAACAGCGCGAACAGCGGGACCTCCAGCGGTCCGACATCGACCGTACGGTCGGCCTCGGCGGTGTCCACAGCGGCGAGCCGGCTCACCTCGTCGAGGACCGTCGCCAGGTGCAGGGCGAGCATCGTCAGCTGCCCCCGCGTGATGGCGACCGTCGCGAGGAGCCCCGCCTCGCGGATCTGCAGGTAGAAGCGTCGCCGCTCCCCGTCGCCCGCGGCACCCGCGACGAACCTGTCCGGCTCCGCGAACTCGAAGTGGCGTGACTCCACGGCGGCAAGCCTAGGGGGTGCCGCCTCAGGAGCCGGCGGGGCCGACACCGACGCAGGACGACCCGTGGTGAAGCGTTCCCCCGGACCCGCCGACCGCGCTACACCACCTGGTGCAGCCAGCGGACGGGTGCGCCGTCGCCCGCATAGCGGAACGGCTCCAGCTCGTCGTCCCAGGGAGCACCGAGGAGCTCCGCGACAGACACTCCGAGCGGCTTCGTACCGAGCGCGTCCGCGAGGATCGCTGCCTTGAGTCGGCCCTCGGGCACGACGACGTCACCGGTCAGACCGGTCTGGGCACGGAAAAGGCCGAGCCGGGGCGTGTAGCTGATGCGGCTGCCCTCGCTCACCGATGTCGGCTCCTCGGTGACCTCGAAGCGGATGCGGTCCCAGCGCGACAGGACGGATGCGACCTTCTCGGAGGTGCCGATGGGACCCTGCCAGGAGTACTCCGCACGGTAGCTCGCGCGCTCGACCGGCTGGGGGATCCAGTCGAGGCGTACGGGCATGCCGAAAGCGCCGGCCGCTGCCCACTCGATGTGCGGGCACAGCGCCGACGGGGTGGAGTGGACGTAGAACACTCCGCGGGTCTGGCTCATCAGTTCCTCCCAAGGTCCAGGTGTGCCTTCCCCAGCAGCCTCGAGTCGAGAGGAACTTGCGCCCATTCTGCCCCACTGGTCCCATCAGCACCAGTACGCGTTCGCCGGTCGGCCACGGGCGACCGCCCTAGGCTCAGGACATGACCGAGACCCTTCCGTACGGCTCCTGGCCGTCTCCCGTGTCGACCGACCTCATCACCTCCGCGAGCGTGGGTCTCGAGGGGGGCTGCATCGACGGGGACGACGTGTACTGGGTGGAGAGCCACGCGTCGCAACGGGGACGGGCCTCACTGTGGCGGCTCAGCGGCGGGTCCAGGACCGAGATCACGCCGGACCACAACGTGCGGTCGAGCGTCCACGAGTACGGAGGCGGGGCGTTCTCCGTCGCGGACGGGGTCGTCGTCTTCGTCGACTTCGCGTCCCAGCGCGTCCTCCTCATCGAGGACGGCCGACCGCCACGGCCGATCACCCCGGACGGAACGCTGCTCCGGTACGGAGGGCTCGTGCTGGTCCCGTCGCGGCGGTGCGCCTACGCCGTGCGTGAGGACCACACCGTGTCGGACATCGAGTGCGTCAACACGCTCGTACGGCTCGACCTCGACACGGAGAACGCGGAGGGGGGTGTCGTCGTGGCGTCGGGCGCAGACTTCTACTCCCAGCCGGCCGTGTCCGACGACGACCGGCTCGCGTGGTTCGAGTGGGACCACCCCGACATGCCGTGGGACGCGACACGCCTCGTCGTCGCCGAGGCCGACGGCAGCGAGACCGTCGTCGTGGCCGGCGGCCTTGAGGAGTCGGCCATCTACCCCGCGTGGGCTCCTGACGGCTCCCTCCTGTTCTGCTCGGACCGTACGGGCTGGTGGAACCTCCACCGCTGGAACGGGTCGCACGTCGAGGCGCTCCACGACGACCCGTACGACTGCTGCAACGCGCCGTGGCTGCTCGGCGCCGCCCCGTACAGCCTCCTGGAGGACGGGCGTGCGGTGGTGACGCTGTGGATGGACGGGCTCCCCCGGCCCGGGATCGTCGGCGACGGCACGTTCCGCCGGCTGGACCTCGACGCGACGTCCCTCTCGTACGGGGGCAGCGGGTCACGCACCGTCGCCCGGATCGGCTACGCGGACGCTCCGCTGGAGCTCGCGGTCGTCGACTGGACGACCGGCTCACGGGAGACGCTGAGGAGGAGCTCTGAGACCGAGCTGGAGGTCGTCTCCGTCGCGGAGCCGCTCACGTGGGAAGGCCCCGAGGGCCGTGTCCAGGCCTGGTGGTATCCACCGGTGGGGCTCGACACGAGTGGTCCGGACGGGGAGCTTCCGCCCGTCATCGTGAAGTCGCACGGAGGTCCCACCGGCTTCTCGTCCGCCGACCTCAACCTCGCCAACCAGTTCTGGACCAGCCGGGGGATCGGCGTGCTCGACGTCAACTACGGGGGGTCGTCGCACTTCGGGCGCGCCTACCGCAACCGGCTGTGGGGGCAGTGGGGCGTCGTCGACGTGAGGGACTGCGTCGACGCCGTACGCGTCGTGGTGGACCGAGGGCTCGCGGACCCGGCGAGGATCGCGATCATGGGTGGCTCCGCCGGCGGCTACACGACCCTGCAGGCGCTCGTGTCGAGCGACCTGTTCGGTGCGGGACTGTCCGACTACGGGATCAGCGACCTCGCCACGCTCGCCACCGACACCCACAAGTTCGAGGCGCGGTACACGGACCGGCTCGTCGCGCCCTGGCCGGAGGGCAAGGACGTGTACGAGGCGCGCTCCCCCATCCACCACCTCGACCGCCTCAGCTCGCCGATGCTGCTCCAGCAAGGTCTGGACGACCGCGTCGTGCCGCCGAGCCAGGCCCGGGAGATGGCTGCGGCCGTACGGGCGAAGGGGCTGCCCGTCGCGCTCGTCCTGTACGAGGGGGAGGGTCACGGGTTCCGGCGCGCCGACACGATCGCGGCGTCCCTCAACGCCAAGCTCTCCTTCCTGGGGCAGGTGTTCGGGTTCGTCCCCGCCGGAGACGTCCCCGTGCTGGCGGTCGACAACCTGCAGCCGGGGAGCGCGGCGTCGGCCGGTACGGACAGGCGGCCTGGCTAGGGTGTCGAGCATGGAACTGAGCTCCTCCCCGTCGCTGCTCGTGCTCCGACTCGCCTCCGCCGTCGCGGCCCTGTCGACGCTGGTGCAGGTGGTCCTCGTCCTCCTCACCGTGGCGAACGTCGGCAAGCTCATCGAGGCGCACGGCGTCGTCGGGTACGTGTCACTCCTCGCCACGATCGTCGCGACCGTCGCGGCGTACGTGTGGTTCCGCAAGGGCGGCAGCCGGGGCCTCCTCATGCATGCCGGCGGCATCGCCGTCCTCATGGTGCTGCAGATCGTGCTCGGCGAGATCAAGGCGGTGTGGTTCCACGTGGGCCTCGGGGTGGTCATCGTCGTCGGGGCCATCGCCCTCGCCACGCTGGCGTACCGCAAGCCGGGCGGAGCCGCCTGAGGCCTCGTACGGGTTGCGGAAGTCCGCCTGCCTCCCCGTCGAGGTCCGCGGCGCTCCCGGGGCGCACGGGGGCCGGGCGGGTCAGAGGCGGGGGCCGAAGAGGGCCGAGCCGATCCGTACACACGTGGAACCGTGGGCGATCGCCAGCCGGAAGTCGCTCGACATGCCCATGGAGAGCTCGTCCCAGCCCTCTCCGTCCGTGTCGCGCAGCCGCGCCTGTACGGACCTCAGCGACTCGAAGCACGCCGCCACCTCACGGTCGTCGTCCGAAGGCAGCGCGATCGTCATGAGGCCCCTGGGAACGAGCCGCTCGTACGGACGGAGCGCCTTCGCGAAGGCGCCCACCT
>DASSQF010000086.1:0-5756 GCA_035702685.1 Propionibacteriaceae bacterium | reverse complement strand
TGGCGCAGGCCGGTGTACACGATGTCGATGTCGCGGCCGTACTCGTCGATGAGCCTGCGGGCGACGTCGACGATCTTCACCGGCTCACCCATGTCGAGCACGAGCACATCGCCCGGCTGCCCGATGGCTCCTGCCTGCAGCACGAGCTCACACGCCTCGGGGATCGTCATGAAGAAGCGGGTGACGTCCGGATGAGTGACGGTCACGGGACCGCCGCGCTCGATCTGTGCCCTGAACGTGTGGAGGACCGAGCCGCGGGAGCCCAGGACGTTCCCGAACCTCACCGAAAGGTAGGTGCGTCCGTACTGCTCTGCGTACCAGGCCGTGAGCCTCTCGGCGAGGCGCTTCGTCTGGCCCAGCACGCTGGTCGCGTCCGCGGCCTTGTCGGTCGAGATGTTCACGAAGTGCCGGACGCCGACCTGATGGGCGCAGCGGAGGACGTTGAGCGTGCCGAGGACGTTCGTCTTCCAGCCCTCCGACGGGTACTGCTCCAGCATCGGCAGGTGCTTGAGCGCGGCGGCGTGGAAGACGACGTCCGGGCGCTGGGCCTGGAAGATCCGCTGCAACGCCTCGGGGTCCCGAATGCTGCACAGGGCGAGGTCGTCCGTGTCGAGCAGCCCCGACCCGTACAACGACAGCTGCACGGCGTGAAGCGCGGACTCGTCGCGGTCGAGGAGGATGAGCTTGGAGGGTCCGAGGCGGCGCACCTGCCGGGCCAGCTCGGAGCCGATCGACCCACCCGCGCCCGTGACCAGCACCACGTTCCCCGTGACGTACCGCGCCACCTCCGCGAGGTCGGTCTTGACCGGCCGACGCCCGAGCAGGTCCGTGA
The DNA here is from genome assembly GCA_035702685.1 of Propionibacteriaceae bacterium. Taxonomy (GTDB): domain Bacteria; phylum Actinomycetota; class Actinomycetes; order Propionibacteriales; family Propionibacteriaceae; genus Fen-668. The sequence continues at coordinate 4,924 of DASSQF010000086.1, read as the reverse complement.
CGTTGAGCCCACGCAGCTGCCCGAGGCTGACGCGGCCCCCGATCATCTCGCGTACGGGAGGCAGGACCATGAGCTTGAGACCGGCCGCCCCACAGCGGTCCGACAGCTCCTGGATCCGGCTCGACCCGACGCTCGACATCGCGAGGATCACGGCCTCGGCCCCCTGCGAGCGGGCCACCTCGACGATGTCATGCCCCTGACCGAGCACCCGGTAGCCGCGGACACGGAGGTACCGCTTGCCCGGGTCGTCGTCGACGAAGCCGACGATGCGGTACGGAGCGGGCGTGGCCGTGTCGACGAGCTGCGCGACCTGATGGCCCGCGTCGCCGGCCCCGTACACCACGACCGCCTGCGCCTCGCCGTCCGTGGCCCGTCGGAACTCGTTCCGGAAGACGATGCGGAAGGCCCAGCGACCGGCGCCCATGATCGTCAGGGCCAGGGGAGGCGTCATGAGGGCGAGGCCCCGCGGGAAGCCGGGGTAGCCCAGCGTGAACGCCAGGCCGAGCCAGAGCGAGACGATCCCCACCGACGTTCCAAGGACTGTCGCCTCCGCGAAGCTGCCGACGCGGCTGCGCCCGAGATAGTTCTGGGTCACGAGGCCCGCGACGACCTGCGCGCCGATAGCGGCCAGCGTGTAGAGGATGCCGCCGATCCACTGGGTGTCGGCCAGTGAGTCCCGGTATCGCAGCGTCACGAACGTGACGAACGCGACGACCCACGCCGCGACGTCCCAGGCGACGAGTGCCAGGCGACGCCCGAACGTGCGGAGATACAGACTCATGGGGGGTGGTCCTTTGGAGGTGGCTAAGCGCACGCTAGCAACGTGGGGGCGCTTTCCGAAGAACCGGGGGGCTCTTGATGACTGAAGTTCTCGGAAAGGGGTAACGCCTGATGCCGGCGCCCCCGGGGAGCCGACGACTGCCCTCGTCAGAGCTTCGTCGAGCAGGTGACCAGGTAGGAGGGGTCGCGAAGCGCGATCCGCGTCGGGCCCACGTGCTCACGGGCGAAGGGCAGGTACGGAAGGTGGCTGTTGTAGACGAGCCACAGCTGCCCCCCGGGTCGTAGAGCCCTGCCGGCGGCCTCGATCATCGCGAACGCCGCCGAGGAGTCCTTCGCGGTACCGCGGTGGAACGGGGGGTTGCAGGCGACGAGATCCAGGTCAACCACCCCCGCCGGGATGCCGTCGGCCCGCTGGACGCCCACGGACACCGCGTTCGCCTCGGCGGTGAGGCGTGTGCTGGCCACCGCCGCTGCTGAGGTGTCGCAGGCGAGCACCTCCCTACCGCGCGCGGCCAGGACGGACGCGACGATCCCGCTCCCGCAGCCGAGGTCCAGCGCGCGTACGGGCCCTTCCCCCGCTATCCGTGCAGATGGAGAGGACACCCCCTGGTCCCCACCCGCCCGCTGCAGCGTGTCCCGAAGCGCTCGAAGCAGCAGTCGGGTGCCGCGGTCGAGGCTCGTCGTGGCGAACACGTTCCCGTACGCGACGACCTCCAGGCCCAGCTCGTCGAGGGACGCGCGTCGGGGCCACGTCCGTACAGGCGCGCTGGACCTCGCCGCACGCAGGACCCGCGACTTCTGCCTGCCGCGGGACGCGCTCACGTCCGCGAAGGAGGCCCGCAGTGCGTCGTTCATGGCATGGACCAGGTGCTTGTCGCGGGCGCCGCCGTACACGACGACCTCCGGCGGGCACCTCGACGCGAGCACCTCCGCGACGTCCTCGACCGCCGACACCGCCTTCGGCAGCCGCCACAGGACCGTCGTCACTGTCATGAGGTCCGGCTCCCCGGTCAGGTCGACGACGGTGACCCCGGCAGGCAGGGCCGCCTCGTCCCGGACGTCGTCACAGGCGGCCAGGACCTTCGCCCCCTTCGCCGAGGCGGCCGAGGACAGCGCACCGTCGACGTCGTCGACCACGAGCACGACGTCGCCCAGGTCTCCGGCCTCGTCGAGGAGGAGCCGGGCGACCGGGTCCGGCTCAGCCATCACTCACCCGGGTACGCGACGCCCACTTGGCGCCGGATGTCGTCGAGGGTGTCCATGATCGACACGGTCTCGTCGAGCGGCAGGTACGGGGACTCCGTCGCTCCCTCGGCGACGAGGCGGGCGAGGTGACTCGCCTCGTACACGAGGGCGTCGTGGGCCGGCGGGCCCACCTCCGGAGCCTCGAGGGCCGTGCCGTCCGGGCGTACGAGACGGACCCGCCCGGGCGCGTAGAAGAACATCGAGCCGTCCAGCTCGATCCGCCCCTGGGTGCCCGAGATGGATGCTGTCACCGAGGAGGCGGCGGCCAGCGTCGTGGTGACCGTGGCGACGGCACTGGGGTGGGCGGCGAAGCCGGTCTCGACGGCTGCGACCGTACGGTCCACACCGGTCGGCGTGAGGTTCCCCGCGGCGAGCACGCGCGTCGGGGTGCCCAGCGCGAACGAGATGAATGAGACCGGGTAGACGCCGAGGTCCAGCAGGGCGCCGCCGGCGCGGTCGGGGTCGTGGAGGCGAGGGGCGTCTTCGGCCGTGATGCGCCGGTTGTGCGTGGCGTCGACGGCGATGATCTCGCCGAGCTCGCCGGACTCCAGGACCTGCCGCACGATGTCGAAGCGCGGCGCGAACCTCGGCCACATCGCCTCGACGCAGGCGACATTGGCCGCCCTGGCCGCCTCGACCACCTGACGCGCCTCCGCCGAGTTGCGGGTGAACGCCTTCTCCACGAGGACGGGCTTCCCTGCCTCGATGGCCAGCAGGGCGTGGTCCCGGTGGGAGGAGTGCGGCGACGCCACGTACACGGCCTCGACCCGTGGGTCCGAGACGAGCTGCTCGTACGACGCGTACGCCCGCTCCACGCTGTACTTCGCCGCGAACTCGTCGGCGTGCTCCTGGCTGCGTGACCCGACGGCCACGATCCGCTGGGACGAGCCCCTCAGGGCCTTGGCCATGTTCGCGGCGATCCCGCCCGGGGCGACCACTCCCCACCGCAGCGGCGGTGCGGTGTACGGGTCGGGGATCCGCGACGCGGGAAGCACGCTCATCATGTCGCGCAGGCTACCGTGCGGCGGATGTGCCGACCGGGCCCCGACCACGGGTGACGCTCCGGAGAACAGCCGGGACCCAGGGTCGTCGTGCCGAGGTCCAGTGGATAGGCTGACCCCGGTCACGTCGCGCCGGTTCAGGCTCCGGCGGCGCGATCGACTCCCGCGACCGAAGCCGGTCGCGGACAGCTCAGGAGCTGACGACGAGGAGAGTCCGTACACACATGACTGACACGAAGTACGTCTACGACCTGTCCGAAGGTGACATGTCCATGAAGCCGCTGCTCGGCGGCAAGGGCGCTGGTCTGGCTGACATGGCGAAGATCGGCGTGCCCGTTCCCGACGCATTCACGGTCACGACCGCGGCGTGTGTCGATGCGATGAACAACAACGGCGAGTGGCCCGCCGGCCTCGCCGACCAGGTCTCCGCGGGGCTGAAGCGCCTTGAGCAGCGCACCGGCCGCACGCTCGGCGGCAAGGACAAGCCCCTGCTCGTCTCGGTCCGCTCCGGCGCCGTCCAGTCGATGCCGGGCATGATGGACACGATCCTCAACCTCGGCATCTCCGACGACACGGTCCCGGCCGTCATCGCCGAGTTCGGCAACGAGCGGTTCGCGTACGACTGCTACCGCCGCTTCATCCAGATGTACGGCGAGGTCGTCGAGGGCATCGAGCCCCACGTCTTCGAGGACGCGCTCACCGCGATCAAGCACGACCGCGGCGTCGCGCTCGACACCGACCTCACCGCTGAGGACCTCAAGGAGCTCACCGCCACCTTCAAGTCCCTCGCCAACGAGGCGCTGGGCGGCGAGTGGACGTCGGACCCGGTCGAGCAGCTGCACCGCGCGGTCAACGCCGTGTTCAAGTCGTGGCTGAACCCCCGCGCCGAGGTGTACCGCAAGGCCAACGGCATCTCCCGCAACCTCGGCACCGCCGTCAACGTGCAGCAGATGGTGTTCGGCAACCGCGGCGAGACCTCCGCGACCGGCGTCTGCTTCTCCCGGAACCCCTCCACGGGCGCCAAGGAGCTGTACGGCGAGTTCCTCACCAACGCCCAGGGTGAGGACGTCGTCGCCGGCATCCGTACCCCCCGCGAGCTGTCGGAGATGGAGGAGGTCCTCCCCGAGGCCTTCCACGAGCTTCTCGACACGATGAAGAAGCTCGAGCTCCACAACAAGGACATGCAGGACATGGAGTTCACGATCGAGGATCGCAAGCTCTACATGCTGCAGACCCGTAACGGGAAGCGCACCGCCGCCGCTGCCGTGAAGACGGCCGTCGACATGGAGAAGGAGGGTCTCATCACCAAGGAGGAGGCCATCCTCCGCATCGAGCCGTCCGCGCTCGACGCCCTGCTCCACCCCGGCATCGACCCCACCCACACCTCCACCCCGATCGCCAAGGGCCTCCCGGCATCCCCGGGTGCTGCGGTGGGCGCGCTGTCCTTCTCCGCCGACGACGCCGCCGAGCGCGGCGGCAAGGGCGAGAAGGTCGTCCTCGTCCGCTTCGAGACGACGCCGGACGACATCCACGGCGTCATGGTCTCCCAGGGCGTCCTCACGGCCCACGGCGGCATGACGAGCCACGCGGCCGTCGTCGCCCGCGGCATGGGCATCACCTGTGTGGCCGGGGCCACGGGGATCAAGATCGACCCCAAGGCGGAGACCGTCACCATCGACGGCAAGACGTACGGCAAGACCGACACCGTCACGCTCAACGGCACCACCGGTGAGGTGTTCGAGGGCGCGCTGCCGCTCGTACCGCCGGCACTCAACGAGGACTTCGAGCTGGTCGGCCAGTGGGCTGACGAGATCCGTACGCTCGGTGTCCGCGCCAACGCGGAGAACTTCGAGGACGCCACCAAGGCTCGCGAGCTGGGCGCCGAGGGCATCGGCCTC
>DASSQF010000085.1:0-3139 GCA_035702685.1 Propionibacteriaceae bacterium | reverse complement strand
CTCCGCGCCGCGGCCTCGACGATGACGGTGGCTGACGCAATGGCGGCGATGAGCCTGTTGCGCGTCAGGAACCGGTGCCTCGTCGGCGTGGCACCTGGCGGGTACTCGCTCACGACAAGGCCGGTGTCGCGGACCCGCCGCAGCAGCGCGTCGTTTCCACGCGGGTAGAGCTGGTCCAGCCCGCAGGCCATGACGGCGACGGTGGCACCGTCCGAGGACAGCGCGCCCCTGTGCGCTGCGGCATCGATCCCGAACGCGCCGCCCGACACGATGACGGTGCCGGCCTCGGCCAGTTCCGCCGCGAGCTCCGAGGCCACGGTGTCCCCATAGGGGGTCGAGGCCCTCGAGCCGACGATCGCCACTCCAGTGGCGCCGATCTCCGAGAGGCTCATCGGGCCGGCGACCCACAAGCCGAGTGGTCGTCCTCCGTCGATCCCGCCGACGGCACCTGTCGACTCCAGGTCGTCGAGCGCGGACAGCCACTCCCCTGACGCGCGGTGTACGAACCGGAGGTCGCGCAGCCGCGTCTCGCGTTCGACCGTGTCGAGGTCGAGCCGTCGCGCGCGAACCCCTTGCGGCGACTCGTCGCGCAGCAGACGGGCCCAGGCCGCCTCAGCGCCGGCACTTCCGACCAGACGGTTCCACCGTCCCTGGCCCGGCTCGAGGACGCACGTGAGGCCCATGATGGCCCTCGTCTCCGGCTCCTTCATGCGACCGCTCCCAGCTCGTCACCGCGGCGCATCGCGAGCGCCGTTCGTACGTGGGACATCGTCGGCCGGTCCACCCCCGCCAGGTCGGCGAGCGTCCACGCGACCCGCAGCACCTTGTCGACCCCCCGGGCGGACAGCCGCCCCTGTCGTACCGCGTCGTCCACGACTCCGAGGCCGTCGGGCAGCGGCAGCTGCCGACGTAGCCACGGCCCGCTCACCTCACCGTTCGTGCTCCACCGGGTGCCGCTCAGCCGCCGCGCCTGCCGCTCCCGAGCCTGCGCCACACGGGCCGCCACGTCGGCGGAGGGCTCTCCCTGCGACTGGCTCTTGAGCAGCGACCTCGTCAGGGGCCGCACGTGGTGGTGGAGGTCTATCCGGTCGAGGATGGGACCGGACAGCCGGGACTGGTAGCGCCGGACGACGTCAGGCCGGCAGGTGCACTGCCGCGACGCCACTCCGTACCCGCCGCAGGGGCACGGGTTCGCCGACAGCACGAGCTGGAACCGGGCCGGGTACCTGACCTGGGCTCCCGACCGGCCGATGTGGATGGAGCCCGACTCGAGCGGCGTGCGCAGTGCCTCGATGAGGCTCGGCGCGAACTCTGTTGCCTCGTCGAGGAACAGAACCCCGTAGTGGGAGAGCGACAGCGACCCCGGCTGGCTCGCCTTCGGGCCTCCGCCCACGAGGGAGACCAGCGACGCGGTGTGGTGGGGCGCCGAGAACGGGGGCCTGCGGATCAGGCCGCTGCCCACGTTGGCGCCCGCGAGGGAGTGGATCGCGGTCACCTCCAGCGCCTGGGCCGGGGTGAGGTCGGGAAGGATGGACGGCAGCCGTTCGGCCAGCATCGTCTTGCCGACTCCCGGCGCGCCGTGGAGGAAGAGATGGTGTCGTCCGGCAGCCGCCACCTCGAGGACCCAGCGGGCCTCGGCGTGGCCGACGACGTCGCGAAGATCAGGCCCGTCAGGCGCAGCACCTGCCTCGACCCGGGGCGCGAGCCTGTCCAGCACCGGGTTCCCCTTGAGCACGTCGACGAGCTCGGCCAGGGTGCTCACGCCCCAGATGGTCAGGCCCTCGACGAGGAGCGCCTCGCTCACCTGCTCGGCAGGCACGACCGCACGGGCGTATCCCGCCCTGACGGCCGCCAGCAGAGCCGGCAGCACCCCCCGGCACCGCCGCACCCGCCCGTCCAGCCCTAGCTCCCCCAGCAGCACTGTGTCCTCGAGGAGGTCGGTGGGAACCTGCTCTCCCGCAGCGAGGACGGCTGCCGTGATCCCGAGGTCGTAGTGGGACCCCGTCTTGGGCAACGTGGCGGGCGTGAGGTTCACCGTCACGAGCTGCTTCGGCCACTCGAGGCCGGTGCTCGCGACGGCCGCCTTGCACCGCTCCCGCGCCTCGTTGAGGGAGGTGTCCGGCAACCCGACGAGAACCGTCCTGGGAAGCCCGCCCCCGATGGCCGCCTCGACTTCGATGACCGTCCCCTCGAGTCCGACGAGCGCGACGGACCTCGCCTTGCCGACGATCACGACGTGACCCCTTGCAGGTGCGTGATGACCGGCGAGGCGTCATCCTGGAGCAGCACCCCGATGGCGTCGACTCGGACGCGGTCGCACCTCACGTCGTGGGCCGCCAGCCACTGTCCCGCCAACGCTTGGAGCCGTCCCAGCTTCGCGTACGTGATCGCCTCGAGCGGGTCGCCGTACCCGAGTCCCCGCCTCGTCTTCACCTCGCAGAACACGAGGGTCCCGAGCCGTCCGGGCCCCGGCTGCAACGCGACGACGTCGAGCTCACCCAGCCGCCCCGACCGCCAGTTCCGGTCGACCACACTCCAGCCCAGCCGCTCCAGGTGCGCCGCCGCGATCTCCTCGCCCAGCACCCCCGTCGTACGTCGCCGATCCATGAGCCACCTCCACCCTCGACTGTGTGCAGGACGGATGGAAACGTGTCAGGAGATGTCGACCCTGTGGACAGACGGGGGCTCGGAGCTCTCCACAGCTTGCCGCCCCGTGGCCCGGATGGCGGTCATCGCGGTTGTCGGACGGGGCCCAGGACTGCGCCCAGGGGTCGGGCAATCGGGCCTCGAGGCGCCCCTGCGCAGCCTGAGCGACGTGGTGCAGCGCGATGCCGCTGGGGAGGCAGCGGCCCCCTCTTTCTAGCCAGGGCTGGGACGCGGCCTTCCTGTCCGGCAAGCAGACCGCTCCCGAACCGGCACGTCCATGCCGACCGGCAGCAGCGCTGCTGTCCGGATGGTGTCGTCGGGCCAGACGACAGCTGGTCGGTGGACCAGACGGGGCTTCCGACCTATCCGCTCCAGCTACTTGCGGCTGGTCAGCGTACGACTGGCGGAACGACGCCCTCCGACCGCCACCGTGGCAACTCCGGAGGCGACGAGAAGGAACGACACCAGGACCAGCCCGAGCGGCACCTGCGAC
>DASSQF010000084.1:0-4093 GCA_035702685.1 Propionibacteriaceae bacterium | reverse complement strand
ACGTGTCCCTGCGCGGCGCGGGCCGCGAACGACGCCATGGGCGGGTCGATGCCGTCCCGTTCGACGAGGAGCCGGGCGACCGCGGCGTGCGTCGGGGTGGCGAGGTGGAGGTGTCGGCAGCGGGACCGGATCGTCGCCACGACGTCGTCGAGCGTCGGCGCGCAGAGGATCCAGACCGTGCGGGGGGCCGGCTCCTCGATCGCCTTGAGCAGCGCGTCGGCGCCGCGCTCGGTGATCCGGTCCGCGTCCTCGATGACGATGACCTGGTGATGGCCGAGGGTGGGACTCATCGACGCGCGCCGTACGAGCGTGCGCACCTCGTCGACGCCGATGCTGAGCTGCTCCGTACGGACGATCGTCACGTCGGGATGTGCCCCTGACAAGGCTGTACGGCACGCGTTGCACACGCCGCACCCGCCCCGTACGCACTGGAGGGCGGCGGCGAAGGCGCGCGCGGCGTTCGACCGGCCGGAGCCGGGCGGTCCGGTGATGAGCCAGGCGTGGCTCATGGCGTGGCCCTCGCCCGCGGTCGCGCGGACCAGCACGGCCACCGCCGCCTCCTGGCCCACGAGCTCGTCCCACACCGTCACGTGCCTAGCCTGCCGTACGGGACCGACAGGCACGTAGCCGAGCCTTCACCGCCGGCCAGGATCCGCCGTTTCGTACCGCAGACGGCTCGGTGTGCCCGTACTCCGCCGGTTCGGCCGGGTTGCGGTACGAAAACGCGGATGCGCTACGTGAGCAGCAGCTTCAGCTCGTCGACTGTCGCGGAGTCGTCGGCGCCGGGCCCCAGGACCACGTACGGCGCCTCGCCACGCCACTCGACGATCGTGCCGACGACGTCCAGCTCCATCAGACCCGGTAGCGCTCGAGGAGCTGGGCGATGACGGCCTCGGTCTCGGCCTCCTTGGCCGCGGGCTCCGTGTGCTCCGTGTAGTAGGCCGCGATCTCGCGGGCGCCCTCGGAGAAGGGCGTCGTGCACACGAAGTCCGGCACGAGCCGCTTGATGAGGCTGTTGTCGAAGATCGTGCAGTTGGCCTTGTCGCCGATGAGCCCGTCGCCCCAGTCCTTGTCGAGGGCGGCGATCGCGTCGGACGGCACGTGGACGATGCGGGCCTGGACGCCTGCGGCCCGTGCGATCTCGCGGGCGATGTGGTCCCACGTGAGCCACTCGTCGCTCGTGATGTGGACGGGGATGCCGATCGCGGAGGCGTTGCCGAGGAGCCCGACGAAGCCCTTGGCGAAGTCGGTGGTGTGCGTGAGCGTCCAGAGGCTGGTGCCGTCGCCGTGGATGATGATCTCGTCCCCGTTGAGCAGCCTCCGCACCATCGCGTGACGGCCGCCGAGGATCGTCATCGTCCGGTCGTACGTGTGCGACGGCCGTACGACCGTCACGGGCAGCCCGTCGTCCTGGCTCCGCCCGAACAGGTACCGCTCGCACGCCGCCTTGTCGCGGCTGTACTGCCAGAACGGGTTGGACAGCGGCGTGCCCTCGCGGATCGGCAGGACGCCCGTCGGCTTCTGGTAGGCGGACGCGGAGCTGACGAACACGTACTGGTCGGTCCGGTCCTCCACCTGCGCGAGCGTCTGGGTGACGTGGTCGGGGGTGAAGCTGAGGAAGTCGCAGACCGCGTCGAAGCGGCGGTCGCCGATCGCCGCGCTGATCGCGCCGGGTTCGCGGACGTCAGCGGAGACGAGCTCCACGCCCTCCGGCAGCGGGCGTACGGTCGACTGCCCCCGGTTGAGGACGGTCACCTCCCATCCCCGCTGCGCCGCGAGCGCCACGCTGCCCGCACTGATCACACCCGTGCCGCCGAGGAACAGAACCCGTCCAGTCATGGCACCCATCCAACCGTCTCCGCTCGCGTCGTGCGAGAGGGGAGGCCCCGCCCCGGGACGCACGGATGGAGAGCCCTTCCGGTGAGGCCGAGCGTTGACGCCGCGACAGCCGCGTGCAAGAATCTACGCAGCAGTGAATGAACATGCATCCGGCGGCGGAGCCGGACGGCCGCAGGAGGGCGCAGGTGGGTCTCACGCAGGAGCACGTCAGGCTTCGACCTGTGTGCAGACCCGGTCCCGGCACCTCCCGAGAGGACCTCGTGGCCTTCCTCGTCGACACCGCGCGCCAGATCCGGCTGCAGGACCTCGCGCTCGTGCACCACGCGGGTGCGGGTCACATCGGGGGAGACCTCTCAGCCGCGGACATCCTGACCACCCTGTACGGCGCGGTGCTGGACGTCGCCCCCGAGCGGGTGAACGACCCCGAACGCGACCGCTTCGTGCTCAGCAAGGGCCATGTCGCCGGCATGTACTACACGACGCTGGCCGCCTTCGGCTTCCTGCCGGTCGACGAGCTCGCGACGTTCCTGGCTCCCGAGTCGAGGCTGAACGGGCACCCCAACCGCCTGTACGTGCCGGGTGTCGAGGCGAACACGGGCCCGCTCGGCCACGGGCTTCCCATCGCGGTCGGGCTCGCGCTGAGCGGCGTACTGCTGGGGTCGGCCCGCCGTACGTACGTGCTGGTCGGCGACGGCGAGCTCCAGGAGGGCAGCAACTGGGAGGCGATGATGGCCGCCTCGCAGTACAAGCTCGACCGGCTCACCGTCATCGTCGACCGCAACCTGCTCCAGCAAGGTGCGACGACGGCCGAGACGAACGACCTCGACCCGCTCGCCGACAAGCTGACCGCGTTCGGTCTCGCGGTGACGGAGGTCGACGGTCACGACCACGGGGCGCTGCTCGACGTGCTGTCCGCCGAGCCCGTACCCGGCCGCCCGCGCGGCGTCATCGCCCACACCCACAAGGGTCATCCCGTCTCGTTCATGTCGGACGAGGTCGCGTGGCACCACGGCGTGCCCGACGACGACCAGTACGCGCTCGCGGTGTCCGAGATCGAAGCATGGGCGGCCCTCTGATGACCGCCCTGTACGACTGCCGCGACGCCTTCGTCGCGACCCTCCTCGACCTCGCCGCAGCGGACCCTCGCGTCGTCGCGGTCGTGAACGACTCGGTCGGCTCCAGCAAGCTGGGACCTTTCCGCAAGGCCTTCCCCGAACGGCTCGTCAACGTCGGCATCGCCGAGCAGGACCAGGTCGGCATCGCCGCGGGGCTCGCCGGCGGGGGCATGGTGCCGTTCGTCTCCGGAGCGTCGTGCTTCCTCACCGCTCGGGCGATGGAGCAGATCAAGGTCGACCTCGCGTACTCCAGGCGCCACGTCGTGCTCTGCGCGCAGAGCCCGGGCGTCGGCTACGGCGAGCTCGGGCCGACGCACCAGTCGATCGAGGACCTCGCGTGGCTGCGGGCGATCGACGGGCTCACGGTCGTCGTCCCGGCCGACCCCGTGGAGACGGCGAGCGTGCTGCGCTGGGCGGCGTCGAACGACGGCCCGGTGTTCGTGCGCGTGAGCCGTACGCCTGTACCGGCGATCCACGCGGCGTCATACGAGTTCGTCCCGGGCAAGGCGGCGACGGTACGGGAGGGTGCTGACGTCACCCTCGTCGCCAACGGCATCGTGCTGCACCGGGCCCTTGCCGCGGCGGATCTGCTCGCAGCCGAAGGAGTCTCGGTGCGCGTCCTGTCGATGGCGTCGGTGAAGCCGCTCGACCTGGAGGCGGTCGTCACGGCGGCGCTGGAGACGGGGGCGATCGTGACGGTGGAGGAGGCGCTCGCGTCGGGCGGCCTCGGGGGAGCGGTCGCGGAGACCGTCGTGGCCCATCACCCCGTCCCCATGGCGATGCTCGGCTTCAGCGGCTTCTGCACGACCGGCTCGTCCGAGTACCTCGTCGACAAGGCCGGCATGACGCCCGAGGGGATCGCTGCGGCGGCACGAGAGGTCATCGCCCGGAAGGCGTGAGGTGGTGCCTTCCCGGCCTCCGGCTCGCGTCGGCCATGATCCATCCGTGAGGCTTCCTTCGCGATCGCCGAAGGCCTGACAGGCGCCCCGGGAACGATGTCCGTCGAGCCCCGGAGACGTACGTGCGACCCACACGGCCCGCCGAACCCGAAAACCGTTGTTCTGAGGAGGCCGACAGACGGTTCTGTGCTCCCGAACCCGGAAAGCGTTGCTGTGAAAGCCGATTCCGGCGCCATAGCA
>DASSQF010000083.1:0-9368 GCA_035702685.1 Propionibacteriaceae bacterium | reverse complement strand
GAACCGGCGGTGGCGGCTGCTGCCCCTCACCTTCCTGTTCGCGGCTGGGCTCGCGTCGATCCTCGTGCCGATCACGGTGGGCGTCAGCCTCATCGCTGGGGCGATCGCCCGGTACCACAGCGTGCTCTACTACGCGGGCGGGACCCTCATGCTCGTCCTGGCCGCGTTCACCCTCTCCGGCCGGATGTGGAGCCTCCCGGGGTTCCTGCGCAGCCCCGACGTGAGCCGTGGCGACGGTGCCTCGTTCTTCGCGCTCGGCGTCTTCAGCGGGATCGCGTCGAGCTGCTGCGCCCCGGTCCTGGTCGGCGTCATGACCCTGTCAGCCCTTGCCGGGAACCCGGTCGGAGGCGTCGGCCTGGGCCTGGCGTACGTGTTCGGCATGGTCTTTCCCCTCTTCGTCATGGCGCTCGTGTGGGATGCGACGGGCCTGCGGAACAAGCCGCTGGTAGCGAGGCCCGTGACCCTCAGGCTCGGGCCGTGGAAGCTGGCCACGAACACGGTGAACCTGCTCGTCGCCCTGGGGTTCGCCGTCATGGGGGTGTTCATCATGTACCTCGCCGACACCGGGAAGATGACGAGCGGCCCGGAGATCCAGGTCGCCACCGGCCGTGCGCTCGCCACGTGGTTCGGCTCGCTGGAGTCGTGGCTGCGCCCAATCCCCGAGCCTGTGCTCGGAGTGGGGCTGCTCGCCGTCGCCGGCGTCTTCGTGTGGGGCACGCTGATCGGCCGCCGGAAGGACCGGTCCGCCCCTGTGCCGGCCACCGACGCCCCGTCCCAGCCGGCCGAGGCCGAGCCGGTACCGACGCCCCCCTGCCACTGACCCACCTCACGAAAGCCAGGACATGTCGAAAGCAACTGCCCGCGAGGAGATGCGAGCTCGCCGGAAGGCGGAGGCTGCTGCTGAACAGCGCCGTGTCCGGAGAAGGCGGTGGATCGGCTGGGGCGCCGCGGTCGCGGTCGTCGTCGCCGTGGTGGCCCTGCTCGTCACGTCGCAGACCACCTCCGCGACGACCAGCACCCCCGCCCCTGACTTCACGCTGCGGACGACCACGGACGCGACGGTCACGCTCTCGGCCCTGCGCGGCAGGCCCGTCCTGCTCTACTTCAGTGAGGGCGCCGGCTGCGGCGCGTGCATCACGCAGATGGGCGAGATCGAGAAGCGCAAGGCCGACTTCGACGCTCTCGGCGTCACCGTCCTCCCGATCGTCATGAACACGAAGGCGGAGATCACCGCGGACACCACGCGCTACGGCGTGGCGACGCCCTTCCTGCTCGACGACGGGACCGTGTCCACGGCGTACGGCACGCTCGGCAAGGGCATGCACGCCGACCTTCCCGGCCACAGCTTCGTCCTCGTCGACAGGGCGGGCGTCCAGCGCTGGTACGGCGAGTACCCGTCCATGTACCTCAGCCCGACGGACCTCCTCGGGCAGATCCGCAGCCACCTCGGCAGCTGAGCGGAAACCTCAGGCCGGGTCCTCCCACAGGTGCTTGGACTCGAGGATGCTCTGGTCCACGATGTGCCGCGCGGCGGCACGGGCGGCGTCCGGCTCGCGCTTCTGGATGGCGCGCGCCAGCGCCATGTGCCGCTCGAGGGCCTCGTCGACGGGCAGCGGCGGGGTGAGGTGGTGACGCACGCGACCCCGAAGGATCTCGCCCACCGCGGGGGCGAGGCTGGCGAACATCTCGTTCCCTGACGCTTCGAGGACCATCGTGTGGAAGCTCACGTCGAGGTCGATGAAGTCCGAGCCGTCCGTGTGCCCGGCCACCCACAGCGAGGCCGCCATCCCCACGAGAGCACCCACGGTCGCGTCGTCCCCGCGGGTCGCGGCCAAGGCCGCCGCCTCGGGCTCGAAGGCCGACCGCATCTCGGCGAGCGACCGCAGCTGGGCCATCCGGTTGGGGGAGGCGAGGCGCCACCGGACCACCTGGGGGTCGAAGACGTTCCACGAGCGCGACGGGAGCACGACCGTCCCGACGCCCCGCGTCGAGGAGACCAGACCCATGGCGGCGAGGACCCGCAGGACCTCACGCACGACGGAGCGCGAGACGTGATGCGACTCGGCGATCTCGTCGATCGACATGACCTTGCCGGTGGGTGCCAGTCCACCGACGATCTCGACGCCCAGCGCATCGAGGAGCCCTCGGTGCAGGTTCCGCGCTGAACCTTGCTCCGGGTCGGCATTCGTTATCAACACGTCATACATCCTACGGTCGATTGGTCTGATTCATCCGGTTTGTGGGTTTACTGTGTGGGTACAAGGCGGACGAACGAGGGTGTTCGGTGCCTGATCGGCCAAGGAAGGCCGACGACGAGCGGAGGAATATCGATGGCGACGGTGAGCCGACGGACTGTCCTGATGGCGGCGGGAGGCCTGGCAGCTGCGGCTGTGGCGGGCTGCAGCTCGAACGGGAGCGGCACGGGAGGTGGCGACTCCGGAGGGTCCACCACGGTGAAGGTCACGATGGCCAACCACGTGTGGACCGAGAACGTGAAGAAGGCGATCCCTGACTTCGAGAAGGCCAGCGGCCTGAAGATCGAGATCACCCAGCTCGCTGAGGACCAGCTCAGCGACCAGTACAACGTGAAGCTCAACGCGGGTACGTCGGAGATCGACGTCATGATGTACCGCCCGCTGCAGGAGGGGCGCCTGTTCGCGCAGAACAAGTACCTCGCCGACCTCACGTCGAAGGCCAAGGGCGATGCCACGTGGGACCTGGCGGACTTCCAGCCCTCACCCATCGCGGCGACCACGTACCAGGGCAAGGTGGTCGGCGTCCCGATCATCACCGAGCGCGAGGTCCTGTACTACCGCAAGGACCTGCTGCAGAAGGCCGGCCTCCCCGTCCCGACGACGCTCGACGAGCTCGAGGCGGCGGCGAAGGCGATCAAGGCTGCGAACCCGGACATCGCCGGCTTCGTGGCTCGTACCGGCAAGTCGCCGGCCGTCACGCAGTTCTCCAGCTTCCTCTACTCGATGGGCGGCGACTGGGTCGACTCGTCCGGTAAGGCTGCGGTGAACTCCGACGCGGCGAAGAAGGCGTACGCGCTGTACGGGCGGCTCATCAAGAGCTACGGCCCCGCCAATGTGTCGACCGACATGAGCTGGCCCGAGGCGATGGCGATCTTCACCCAGGGCAAGGCCGCCTTCTACACGGAGGCCGACTCGCTGTACAAGAACGCCACCGACACGGCCAAGTCCAAGGTCGCCGACACGGTCGGCTTCGCGGTCTTCCCGGCCGGGCCCGCCGGCAGCAAGCCGTACAACATCCCGTCGTGGGCTCTGGGCGTCAACGACGCGAGCAAGAACCAGGCCAACGCGTGGAAGTTCATCCAGTGGGCCACGAGCAAGGACCAGGTCATGGCGCAGCAGAAGGGCGGCATCCCCGGTGCCCGCGCCTCTGTCTGGGCCGCCGCCGACGGCACGTCGACGTACCCGAAGGACCTCGCAGCGGCGATCGCCGCCAGCGCGAAGGGCGGCGTGGACCACGACCGTCCCGTCGTCGCGCAGGTCGTCAAGGCGCGTGAGGCGGTCGGCCAGCCGATCGTCGACTCCATCAAGGGCAGCGACCTCAACGCGTCGGTGGAGACCGCCGTCAAGGCGTTCCAGGCCGTCCTGGACTCCGACAAGAAGTAGTAGTCCGTCCATCTCCCGAGGGTGGGGGCGTCCGCGTCTCCACCCTCGGAAGGAGCCACCATGACTTCTGCCGCCACCGTGCGTGCCGCGAGGAGCGACGCCTTCTCCCACTGGGCCGACAGGCATCGCCGCTGGCTGTTCACCCTGCCGGCCATGCTGTTCATCATCTGCCTCATGGCGTTCCCCGTCGTGTGGACCGCCTGGTTGTCCCTGACCGACGCCTCCGGCTCCGTACGTGCGGACTCGTCGTTCATCGGCCTCAAGAACTACGGGGACATCCTCCGCGACACGGCGCGGTTCTGGCCGGCGGTCGGCCGGACGCTGTCGTTCACCGTCGTCGTCCTGTTCTTCGAGATGCTGCTCGGGCTCGGTATCGCGCTCCTCCTGTGGCGCCCGTTCCGCGGCGAGCGGTGGGTACGGACTGCCATCCTCATGCCCCTCGTCGCGACGCCGGTCGCGGTCGGCATGATGTGGCGGCTCATCTTCGACCCGTCGATCGGTCCCGTGAACCGTCTCCTCCAGGCGGTCGGCATCCCCGCACAGCCCTGGCTGGCGGGCCAGTACACCGCGCTTCCCACGACGATGTTCATGGACATCTGGCAGTGGACCCCCATGGTCGCCCTCATCCTGCTCGCCGGCCTCACCTCGTTGTCCGAGGAGCCGCACGAGGCGGCGCGGGTGGACGGGGCCACGGCGTGGCAGACCCTTCGCTACATCACGCTTCCGATGCTGCGGCCGACGCTCATCGTCGCCCTGCTGCTGCGCGGCATCGACGCCCTCAAGACCTTCGACATCCTCATCGCCGCCAAGGGCAAGGGGGGCGGCTCCTTCAACGAGGTCGAGACGCTCAACCTCTACGCGTACGGACTGTCGTTCGACTACAACGAGTACGCGCGGAGCTCCACCGTCCTCATCCTCTTCTTCGTCATCATCGTCGCCTGCATCTTCCTGCTGACCCGCAAGCGGGGGGAGTCCGCGTCATGATCCAGTCCCGCTCGTACAAGGCCTTCCGGGCCACGATGCTGGTCCTCGTCGTCGTGTTCCTCATCCTGCCGATCCTCTGGATGGTGCTCGCGGCCTTCAAGACGAACGTCGACATCTACGACGCCGCGAAGACGATCATCTTCACGCCGACCCTCGAGAACTTCACGAAGGTGTTCGCGCAGGGCAACTTCGGCGCGTACATCGTCAACTCGGCGGAGGTGGCGATCGCCGCGACGGCGGCCTCCCTCGTGCTCGGCGTCCCGGCCGCGTTCGCCATGAGCCGGTTCGTCATGAACAAGTCGGCGCTCGTGGTCCTCATGGCCCGCGTGATCCCGGGCATCTCGCTGCTCGTGCCCTGGTACTACATCTTCAGCAACATGCGGCTCGTCGGCTCGCTGTGGGTCCTCGTCCTGTCGCACATGTTCGTGTCGCTGCCCCTCATCGTCTACATCATGATGGGGTTCTTCGACGGGCTGCCCCTCGAGATCGAGGAGTCCGGGCTCGTGGACGGGCTCACCCACATCGGCGCGTTCTGGCACCTCATGCTGCCGCTCAGCCGCTCGGGCATGGCCACCGCCGGCATCCTCAGCTTCATCTTCAGCTGGAACAACTTCATGTTCGCCCTCGTCCTGTCGGGCTCGAGCACGAAGACGCTGCCCGTGGCGATCTACGACTTCATCGGCTACGCCTCGATCGACTGGGGAGCCCTCATGGCCGCCTCGACCGTGGTGACGGTGCCGATCATGGCCATCGCGCTGTTCACCCAGCGCTACATCGTCGCGGGTCTGACCGCGGGTGCCACGAAGGGATAGAGATGGAGACGATCACGCGGGTGGAGACCTTCCTGGTCGCGCCGCGGTGGCTGTTCGTCCGGGTGGAGACGTCGGGTGGCCTGGTCGGTTGGGGGGAGGCCTCGTGCGAGGGCCGGTCCGAGACCGTCCGTACGGCCGTCCACCAGCTCGCCGAGTACCTCATCGACAAGGACCCCTTCCGCATCGAGGACCACTGGCAGGTGATGTCGAAGGGGTCGTTCTACCGGCACGGCGTCATCCTCTCCAGCGCTCTCGCCGGTCTGGACCAGGCGCTGTGGGACCTGCTCGGCAAGTCCGTCGGCCTGCCGGTCCACGCCCTGCTGGGCGGCCACGTACGGGACCGCGTCCGCGTGTACTGCTGGGTCGGCGGGGACGAGCCGGCCGAGGTCGCCGACCACATCTCGCAGGTCGTCGCGGAGGGCATGACCGCGGTCAAGATGAACGCGTCGGGGCGCATGAAGCCGCTCGGCACACTGGCCTCGCTGCAAGGCGTGTACGACCGGGTGGCGGCCGCCCGTGCGGTACTCGGCCCTGACCGGGACGTCGCCGTCGACCTGCACGGACGCTTCACGCTCGCGACGGCCCGTCGGCTCGCCCACGTCCTCGAACCGCTGTCCCCCTTCTTCCTCGAGGAGCCGGTCACGCCGGAGAACAGCCACCTCATCGGTCAGGTGGTGTCCTCCACGAGCACGCCCGTGTCGACCGGCGAGCGCCTGTACACGCGGCAGGAGTTCCTCCCCGTGCTCCAGGCCGGGATCGCCGTCGCCCAGCCCGACCTGTCGCACGCCGGCGGGATCAGCGAGGTGCGGCGCATCGCGTCGCTCTGCGAGACCTTCGACGTGTCGCTGGCACCGCAC
The DNA here is from genome assembly GCA_035702685.1 of Propionibacteriaceae bacterium. Lineage (GTDB taxonomy): Bacteria > Actinomycetota > Actinomycetes > Propionibacteriales > Propionibacteriaceae > Fen-668. The sequence goes on along the minus strand of DASSQF010000083.1, from coordinate 3,077 downwards.
TGCCCCCTCGGCCCGATCGCCCTGGCTTCCTGCCTCCAGGTCGCGTTCGCCACGCCGAACCACCTCATCCAGGAGCAGAGCATCGGCATCCACTACAACGAGGACGCGGAAGTGCTCGACTACCTCGTCGACCCCGAGCCGTTCCGGTTCGTGGACGGCCACGTCGAGCGCTTCACCGGTCCCGGCCTCGGCATCGAGGTCGACGAGGCCCGGGTCCGCGAGGCCGACCGCCGGGGACACGCGTGGCGCAACCCGGTGTGGCGCCACGACGACGGGTCGTTCGCGGAATGGTGAGCTTCGTCGACACCCTGCGCACGCACAGGGTCCTCGGCATCGTGCGCGGCTCGTCAGCGGAAGCCGCCGAGGCGGCGGCGCTGGCGCTGCTCGAGGAGGGGATCGGCCTCATCGAGGTCTCCCTGACGACGCCGGACGCTGTACGGGTGATCGGCCGCCTGGTGGCCGCAGCGCCGGCCGACTGCCTCGTCGGTGCGGGAACAGTCGTCACCGATGCTGAGGCGGAGGCCGTCGCGGAGGTGGGGGCGGGATTCGCGGTGAGCCCTGGTCTCACGTCAGGTATCCGGCGCGCGGTGGCTCTGGGCCTGCCGGTCGCGCCGGGCGTCTACACGCCGAGCGAGGTGTACGCGGCGCTCGAGCTCGGTGCAGAGGCGGTCAAGCTCTTCCCGGCGTCCGTCGGGGGCCCTGACTACCTCAAGGCCCTGCGCCAGCCCATGCCGGACGTCGCATTCGTGCCGGTCGGCGGCGTGGGCCTCGACGAGGCTCGTGCGTACCTCGCGGCGGGCGCCGTGGCGGTGGGCGTCGGGTCGCCCCTGGTCGGAGACGCCGCGTCGGGCGGAGACCTCTCGGCACTGCGACGACGTGCCGAGGAGTTCGCCCGCGTCGCGAGGGACTTCGCGTGATCGACGTCCTCACGCTGGGTGAGGCGCTCGTCTCGTTCCGTACCGCCGGGCCTCTCGCGGGGGCCTGGAAGGCCGAGGCCCATGTCGCGGGCGCCGAGGCGAACGTCGCGATCGGTCTGGCCCGCCTCGGACATCGGTCGGGATGGGTGGGGTGCGTGAGCGACGACGACCTGGGCACCTGGGTGACCGCCACCCTCGCGGCTGAGGGGGTCGACACCACCTACGTACGACGGGTGCGGGATGCCGCCGCCGGTGCGATGGTGCTCGTGGACCCTACGGACCACGCCCGACGGGTCACGTACCTGCGGCGCGGATCCGCCGGGTCCCGGCTGACGAGCGGGGACGCCATCGCGCCGCTCGACGATGGGGTGCGCTGGGTGCACCTCACCGGCATCACGCCCGCACTCTCCGACTCCGCGCGGGACGCGTGGGTGGCCCTGGCCCGTGCCGCGAAGGCACGCCGGGTGCCGGTCTGTCTGGACGTGAACTTCCGTCCCGCCTTGTGGTCCCGGCAGGAGGCTGCCGAGGCGATGGCGTCGGTGAGAGGACTCGTGGACCTCCTCGTCGCCTCGGACGACGAGGTGGACCTCGTCGACGACCCCGGCATCCCGCTCACCGTGCTCAAGCGGGGAAGCGAGGGAGCGACGCTGGTGACCGCCGAGGGGGAGCTGGATGTCCCCGCCGAGCCCGTACCCGTGGTCGATGTCATCGGAGCCGGCGACGCGCTCTGCGCGGGCCTGCTGTCGGGCCTGCTGGACGGTCTCGACCCCGTGGCTGCGCTTCACCGCGGGAGCTGGGTCGCCGGTCGCTGCGTGTCCTCGGCGGGCGACTGGGAGGGCCTGCCCTACCGCGAGGACGTGTCGTGACCGGCCGCCGGCTCCGTCTGCAGCCCTCGGTAGGGTGACCGCATGGCGCGGACCTATGAGCTGAGGACGTACGTGGCGGAGCCGGGACAGCTGGATCTCCTGCTGGACCGCTTCCGGGATCACACGGTCGAGCTCTTCGCCCGGCACGGGATGACGAGCATCGGCTACTGGCTCTCCGACAAGGACGAGGACACGCTCCTGTACCTGCTCGCCCACGAGGACCGCGCCTCCGCCGCCGAGTCCTGGAAGGCGTTCCGGGCCGACCCGGAGTGGCAGGCGGTCAAGGCCGACTCGGAGAAGGACGGCCCCATCGTGCGGTCGGTGACCTCGTTGCTCCTCGAGCCCACCGACTTCTCGGCGTTGCGCTGAAGGCCACGCCGGTCGTTCTGGTCGGCCAAGGACTCGGGCGCTCGTGCCCCGATGGGCCAAGGAGGAGGAGAAGCGCTCGGCGATGGATGGCTCCCCGTCAGTCCTTGTGGCCGTACCTGTCGATGTGCCCCTCGACGAGGGACGACGCGCAGTTGCCGGAAGCGCCAAGGCAGCCAGAGACGATGTTCATGGGTATCTGCCGAGACGCAGCCTGCGTCACCTTCAGCGGGCGCTCGAGCTCCGCACGATGAGCTCCGGCTGGAGGACGATCTGGCGGTGCACGTGGGCGGGGTCGCCGGCGGAATGGTCCAGCAGGAGCTGGGCGGCCATATAGCCCAGGTCGTCGGTGGGCTGGCGCACTGAGGTGAGCGGCACGATCCAGTCAGCGGCGAAGTCGATGTCGTCGTAGCCGACGAGGGAGACATCCTCGGGGATCCTGACGCCTGCGGCACTGAGGCGGCGATAGACCCCGAAGGCCATCATGTCGTTGCCGCAGAAGACCCCGGTCGGAATGTTCCCCTCGTCGAGCAGGCGTTCAGCGGCGAAGACGCCGTCCTGGATGCCGATGCCTTCCTGGTTGATCTCCACGAATCCGCCTGTCGGGTCGATCCCAGCGTCGATGATGGCCTGCCGAGCCCCCGCTGCGCGCTCGACGTGCTGCCGAAGACCGTGCCCACCGCCGACGAAGGCCACACGCTGGTGGCCGAGGTCGAGGAGATGCTGCACCGCCAGCCGTGCGCCGGCGACGTCGTCAACGGAGACGGAGCAGTCCTCCGGCGAGTTCTGGTAGTCGAGGAAGACCAGAGGCAGTCGACGTGCCTGGATCGACTCCCGATCGAGGCTGCGGTTCGTGCTGGACGGCGTGAGGAGCGCGCCCCTGACACGCTGAGCGGCGAGAATGCGGAGGAGCTCCATCTCCCGGTCG
>DASSQF010000082.1:0-3163 GCA_035702685.1 Propionibacteriaceae bacterium | reverse complement strand
GTATCGACCTGCCCGCGACCGTCGTGCCGCCCAGGCGTGAGGTCCTCACGACCGACGACCTCGTCCTGCGGACAGGAGCCCCGGTCGAGCTCTCCCTGCGCGGGCCCGAGCGGGTCGCGGTGACAGGTCGCAACGGGTCCGGGAAGACCACCCTGCTGCGTACGGTCGCGGGCGAGCTCGTGCCGGCCTCGGGCACGGCCCGGCTCCGGGTCCCGGCCGCGCTGCTCCCTCAGCGGCTGACCCTGCTCGACCCGGAGATGTCCGTCGTCGAGAACGTCGTCTCCCGGGCGCCGTCGTCGCCGATCGGCGAGATCAGGGCGCAGCTCGCGAAGTTCCTCTTCCGGGGTCGTACCGCTGACAGGCTCGTCGCGGCCCTCTCCGGCGGCGAGCTGTTCCGGGCAACCCTCGCCGCGCTGCTCCTCGCCGACCCGGCGCCCCAGCTGCTCCTGCTCGACGAGCCCACGAACAACCTCGACTTCGCGTCGTACGAGGCGCTCGTCACGGCCCTGCGCTCGTACCTGGGGGCCGTCGTCGTCGTCAGCCACGACCAGCGCTTCCTCGACGAGATCGGCGTGACCCGTGCCGTGGACCTCGACGCGGTCGCCGGAGGGGGCGAGCCGCAGCGGGACTGAGGCACGAGGCCACGGGGCTGCCCCACGGCGCGCGGTCGGAGACCCCCGAGGCCGCGGGTCAGGAGGTTGTCACACGAGAGCGCCGGCAGCCCCTGGCCCTAGGCTGGGCTCCGCGACAGGGGAGGTGACGGTGGCAACGAGCGTACGGAGGGTCGCCCGCGACCTTCTGGCCGCGTGGCAGGTGGTTCCCACGCGCACGGGCATGCTCGGGACGTTCCTCATCCTCCTCGGGTCCCTCACGCCCGCGTACCTGCCGCAGAACTCGCCTTGGTGGGGACCCCTGCGTGCCCTGCACCTCGACAACGCCCCCGTCAAAGTGATCGGAACCCTCATCCTCCTCGCGGGGATGGGACTCCTCGTCGACGCGTGGTTCCGGTTCCGCCCGACGGTCGACGTCGACGTGAAGCGCTGGGCGGTGCTGGCGATCTGGTCCATCCCGCTGCTCGCCGCGCCGCCGACGTTCAGCCACGACGCGTACAGCTACTCGGCCCAGGGGTGGATGCTCGTCAACGACGTCAACCCGTACGAGGCCGGGCCGGGGGTGCTTCCCGGAGCGTTCGCCGACCAGGTGGCGTGGGTGTGGCGGTACACGCCGGCGCCGTACGGACCGCTCAGCCTGCGTCTCCAGGAGCTCATCGTCGTCGCGTCAGGGCTCCAGCCGTACCTGTCGACCGTCCTCATGCGCATCCCGGCGCTCGTCGGCGTCGTCCTCATCGTCGTGCTGCTGCCCCGGATCGCGCACCGGCGGGGTGTGGACGCCCAGCTGACGGCCTGGTTCGCGACGCTGAACCCGCTGCTCGTCATCGACTTCGTCGGCGGCGCCCACAACGACGCGCTCATGATGGGGCTCGTCGTGCTCGCCCTGTGGCTGGCCCTCAAGGGCCGGCTGTGGATCCTCGGCGCGGTGGTCATCGGCGTGGCGGCCACCATCAAGCAGCCGGCCTTCCTCGCCGCGTACGCGCTGCCCCTCCTGCGGGACCCGCTGACGACCTGGAAGGGATGGGAGATCGCCCGAACGATCGGCAAGGTCGCGCTGAGCTGCCTCGTGGCGATCGGCACCTTCGCCCTCATCTCGCTCGCGTGCGGCCTGGGCTTCGGCTGGCTCAACGCGGTGAACGTCCCGGGCCTGGTCGTCACGGTCTCGCCCATGACGGTCATCGGCCAGGGCATCCAGCTCGTCCTCAACTACTTCCAGCTCGACTCGAGCGAGCACGCCGCGATCCGGCTCGCCCGGACGATCGGCATCGTCGTCGCCGTCGCCGGCGTGCTCGTTCTCGCGGTCGTCCAGGGACGCAAGAAGCCGATGTTCTTCCTCAGCTGGTCGTACCTGCTGGTCGCGTTCGCGGGCCCGGCGCTGCACTCCTGGTACGTGCTCTGGGGCACGCTGCTCCTCCCGCTGACGAGGCCGTCCGAGCGGATCCAGCGGATCGCGCTGTGGACCACGATGGTCCTGCTGAGCTACGCGGCCGTGAACCTCGCGTGGCGCAACGGCGCCATCGCCCTCGGCATCGCGGCGCTCGTGCCGCTCGCGTGGCGCGTGGTCCACCACGAGCGAAGCGTCAGGCGGGTCCTCGACGCGGAGACGGACGAGCCGGAGGTGAGGACCGTTGACCACGAGCGATGAGGTGCTCGCCGAGGTCTCCGAGGGCGTGGGTCGCGTCGTGCTCAACCGGCCCCGTGCCATCAACGCGCTGACGCCCGCGATGATCGACGCCCTCCTGGAGACGCTCGAGGGCTGGGCGGACGACGACCGTGTCGAGTCGGTGCTCCTCACCGGCGCGGGCGCGCGGGGCCTGTGCTCGGGCGCGGACGTACGGGCGCTGCGTGAGCTGGCTCTCGCCGGGGACCCCGGTGCGGACGCGTTCTTCGCGCGCGAGTACCGGCTCAACGGGGTCATCGCGAGCTACCCGAAGCCGTACGAGGCCCGGATGACCGGGATCACCATGGGCGGCGGCCTCGGCGTCTCCGCCCACGGGTCGCACCGCGTCGTCGACGCCACGTCCCGGCTGGCCATGCCGGAGACGGGGATCGGCCTGTTCCCCGACGTCGGCATGCTGTGGCACCTCGCGCGGGCGGGTGCGCTGGGCGCGTACATGGCCCTCACCGGCTCCGCCGTCGACGGCCCGACCGCCGTCCGGGCGGGCCTCGCGGACGTGTCGGATGCGGAGGACACCGGGAGGACCGTCTCGGGGGAGGACTGGGTCGGCGAGTGCTTCAGCGCCTCGAGCGTCGCCGAGATCCTCGAGCGGCTCGACGGGGACTGGGACACGCCCGAGCCTTCCGCCTGTGCGGCCGTGCTGCGGTCCCGCTGCCCGCTCTCCGTCGCCGTCACCTGGGAGGCGCTCCAGCGCGCGCGGGAAATGACGAGCGTCGAGCAGGTTCTGGCCCAGGACCTGACGCTCGCCACCTACCTCGTCCACCACGCCGACTTCGCCGAAGGCGTCCGGGCCCAGCTCGTGGACAAGGACCGCACGCCCCGGTGGTCGCACGCGCGTCTCGAGGACGTCACACCCGCCGAGGTCGCAGAGGCG
>DASSQF010000081.1:0-8986 GCA_035702685.1 Propionibacteriaceae bacterium | reverse complement strand
ACCAGTCGACAGGATTGTGGGCGTGCTGGAGCAGGTACGGGCTGGTCTCGTCGGCAAGGCGATTGGCCATCTCGAGATGGTATCCGCCCGTCCCGCCTCCGCCCGGAGCTCTCCGCCCTCGCTCCCCCACGCCACGTGTGGGCCCGGGAATGTCGGTGGGACCCGAGCCCTCGCCGGCACGTTCGTACGCTTCCGGGTGGGACACCCAGCGAGGCGCCGGCCACGCTCCTCGGGGCGGTCCTCACACTCCCTCACCGACGACATCCGTTGAGAACGCCGAACCGCGGCCGTCCGGGTGGTCGTTCACCCGTACGGCCGCGGTTGCGGCGGACGTCGCGGCTACACGCCCAGCCGCGCCCTGCGCAGGAGCTCCCCCTCGGTCTGGTTGGAGCTCGGCACGTGGCCCTCGAGCGGGAGGATCCGCTCGTGGATGGCGTCGACGATCCACTCCGGCTGCGGGAAGTACAGCGACTCCAGCTCCGGGGCCGGGGTCACGTGGTTGCGCGAGCCGACGACCACGACGGGGGCGTCCAGGGAGTCGAACGCCACCTGCGAGACGTTCGCGGCGACCGTCTGCATCACCGAGCCGCGCTCGACGGCGTCCGACGACAGCACGAGGCGGCCCGTCTTCTTGACCGACTCGAGCAGCACCGAGTAGTCGAGCGGGCACACGAACCGGAGGTCGACGACCTCGGCCGAGATCCCGTACTTCTCCTGGAGGATGTCCGCAGCCTTGAGCGCCCGGTACAGGGTGGCGCCGATGGTGGCGATCGTGATGTCCGTGCCCTCGCGGCGCACCACCGAGGTGCCCTCGGGCGTCTCGTAGTACCCCTCGGGGACGCCGTCCGGCTCGAACTGCTCGCCCATGTCGTACAGGAGCTGCGACTCGAGGAACACGACCGGGTCGGTGCCGGAGAGGGCGAGGTTGAGCATCCCCTTCGCGTCCGTCGGCGTGGTCGGGAAGTAGACCTTGAGGCCCGGGATGTGGTTGACGAGCGCCGACCAGTCCTGGCTGTGCTGGGCGCCGTACTTGTTGCCCACCGACACGCGCATGACGAGCGGCATCTTGAGCAGGCCGGCCGACATCGACTGCCACTTCGAGGCCTGGTTGAAGACCTCGTCGCCTGCACGCCCGAGGAAGTCGCAGTACATGAGCTCGACGACCGCACGGCCGCCGCACAGGGCGTACCCGACACCGGCGCCGATGATGGCGGCCTCCGAGATCGGCGAGTTGAACAGGCGGCGGTACGGGAGGAGCTCGGTCAGCCCGCGGTACACCGCGAACGCGCCGCCCCAGTCGCGGTTCTCCTCGCCCCAGGCGGCCATCGTCGGGTCGATGGCGAAGCGGTGCGCCATCGCCTCGAACAGGCCGTCGCGGAACTGGTACATCTTCACCTTGGAGACCGGCTTGCCGTCGGCGTCGGTCGCCTTGCGGATCTTGTTCGCGATGGTCTTGACGCGGGCGTTCTCCGCGAGGGGCTGCAGCAGCTCCGGCTCGCCCGTGCCGAACGTCTCGACGTGGGAGTTCGACAGCATGACGGACTCGACGAACGCCGCGTCGACGCGCGGGCACTCCGCGTCGTCGGTGGCGAGCGTCAGCACCTTGGTGAGCCGCTCGACGATGCCGGCGTGGAGGTCGTCGACCTGTGTCGTGGTGGCGACCTTGTTGCTGACGAGGAGGTCGGTGAAGGCCTGGATCGAGTCGGCCTGCTCCCAGAGCTCCATCTCGTCCTTGGTGCGGTACGACGAGGCGTCGGACGGCGAGTGGCCGGAGATGCGGTACGTGATGGTGTCGAGCAGGACGGGACCCTTGCCGGCCAGCAGGAGCTCCTTCTTGCGACGGATCGCGTCGGCGACGGCCAGCGGGTCGTACCCGTCGACGCGCTCGGCGTGCATGGCCTCCGGGTTGACGCCGGCGCCTACGCGCGCGAGCACGTCGTAGCCCATGGTCTCGCCGCTGGTCTGGCCGCCCATGCCGTAGAAGTTGTTGAAGAAGTTGAACAGGATCGGCGGGTTGCCGCCGTCCTCCTCGCGCCAGAGCGAGCGGAACTGGTCCATGGCGGAGAACATCATGGCCTCCCACACGGGACCACAGCCCATGGAGGCGTCGCCGATGTTGGCGATGACGATGCCCGGCTGGCGGTTGATGCGCTTGAAGAGGGCCGCGCCCTGGGCGATCGGCGCGGAGCCGCCGACGATCGCGTTGTTCGGCATCGAGCCGAACGGGGTGAAGAACGCGTGCATCGAGCCGCCCATGCCCCGGTTGAAGCCGGCCTTGCGGGCGAAGATCTCGGCCAGCGTGCCGAAGAGGATGAAGTTCTCGGCGAGCTCGGCCTCGGTCGCGTGCGGCACGCGCTCGGCGTAGCGCAGGGTCTCGCCGCCGAGGAAGCCGGACATGATGTCGGAGAGCTTGCCCTGCTCGAGCTTGCGCGCCGCGGAGAACGACTTGGCGAGGATCTCGCCGTGGCTGCGGTGCGAGCCGAAGATGAAGTCGTCGACGCCGAGCTCGGCGGCCTGGCCCACGGCGGCCGCCTCCTGACCCATGGACAGGTGCGCCGGGCCCATGTGGTTGTACTCGACGCCCTGCCAACCCCCGGTCGTCTTGATCGAGTTGAGCATCGTCTCGAACTCGCGGATGGCGAGCATGTCGTGGAGCATCGCGAGGAGACCGTCGGCGCCGTAGCGCTTCTTCTCGGCGGCGAAGTCGAGCGTGTACGCGTTGACGGGGATCTCCGGGACCGTCAGCGAGCCGCGGGCGCGTACGGCGACCGGGTCGACGGTGAGGGACTTGGGCATGGTGGTTTCGTCCTTCTGACTAGACGCGAATGGCCCAGACGGCTTCGCGGATACCTTCGGAAACAGTGGGGTGCGGGAAGACGACCTGGCGGAGGTCCGTCACCGTGTACTCGGACTCGAGCACGGCGGCGGCGCCCCAGATCGTCTCGGGCGCGTACGTGCCGAGCATGTGGATGCCCTTGACGATGCCGGTGCCCTTCTCGGCGATGAGCTTGACGGCCCCCGCCTTGGACAGGCCGTTCTCGGCGACGAAGCGGCCGCTCATGACGAGCGGGACGGTCTTCGTCGCGACGTCGAGGCCACGGCGACGCGCCTCGGACTCCGTGAGGCCGACACCCGCGGACTCCGGCATGGCGTAGACGGCCCACGGGATCGTGTCCCAGCGCATGACCTCGCCCTTCGTGTGGGCCTGCGGGTCGAGGATGTTCGCCACGGCGATCTCCCCCATGCGGTACGCCGCGTGGGCGAGCAGGCTGCGCCCGGTGACGTCACCGACGGCCCACACGTTCGGCAGGTTCGTCCGCATCCGGTCGTCGACGACGATGCCGCGGCGATCGATCTCGAGCCCGGCTTCGCGGGCTCCCCAGCCGTCGACCAGGGCGCGGCGGCCCACCGCCATGAGGACGAGGTCGCCCTCGACGCGCTCCTGCGCGCCGCCCTCGGGCGTGAAGACGACCGTGCTGTCCTCGATCGCCTCGACCCTGCTCGAGAGGCGGAACGTGATGCGGGGCATCGACTGACGCGCCGTCTTCGCGAGGTCGGCGTCCATGAACGGGAGGATCTCGGGCATCATCTCGACGACCGTGACCTCGCTGCCGAGGGCTGCGAACAGGCTGGCGAACTCGATGCCGATGACGCCGCCGCCGATGACGACGAGGCGCTTCGGCACCTCGGGTACGGCCAGCAGGCCGGTCGAGTCGACGACCTTGGCGTTGTCCCTGGCGCCCGGGATCGGGGGCATGACGGGGACCGAGCCGGTGGCCACGATGACGTGGTCGGCGGTCTTCCGCTGCCCCGCGATCTCGACCACACCAGGGGCGATGAGGGTGGCGAACTCGGGGACGATCTCGACCTTGAGCCGCTTCAGCGTGCTCGTCACGCCGCCGACGAGGGTCTTGACGACCTCCGTCTTCCATCCCTGGACCTTGTCCCAGTCGTACGAGACGTCGCCCGCCGTGACGCCGTACTGCGCGGAGTGCAGCGCGTGCTCGTACAGCTTGGCTGAGTTGAGGAGGCTCTTCGTCGGGATGCAGCCCACGTTGAGGCAGGTACCGCCGACGAACTCCTTCTCGGCGAGGAGGACCTTCTTGCCGGCGTGCCCGAGGCGCTCGGCGGCGAGGTAGCCGCCGGGGCCGCCGCCGATGATGATGACGTCGTAGTCGCTCATGCTCACGCCATCAGGAACAGGTCGACGGACGCGATCGCGGTGGTGAGGTCGCGGAGGAACCGGGCCGCGTCCGCGCCGTCGACGACCTGGTGGTCGGCGGTGAGCGAGAACGAGATGCGGCGCTCGACGCCGAGGTTGCCGTCCTTGTCGACGGTCGCCGCTGGCACGATGGCGTTGATGCCGAGGATGCCGGTCTGCGGCTGGTTGACGATCGGTGTGAAGCTCGTGATCCCGAAGGACCCGAGGTTCGAGACCGTGAACGTCGCCCCAGCGAGGAGGTCCGGGCTGATCCGTCCCTCCTGGCACTGGGCGGCGAGATCCTTGGTGGTCGCGGCGAACTCGCGAAGCCCCATCGAGGAGGCGCCCCGGATCGTCGGGACCATGAGGCCGCGCGGCGTGTCGACCGCCATGCCGAGGTGGACGTCGCGGTAGCTCCGCAGGACCCCGTCGACGAGGTGCGCGTTGAGCGCAGGGTAGTCCCGGACGACCTTCGCGGTGACCAGGCCGATGAGGTCGCCGATCGTGACGACGCTCAGGCCGAGCGACGGGTCGGTCGCCTTGAGGCGGGCGCGGAGGGCGAGCAGCCCCTCGGCGGAGGCGGACATGTCGTAGGACAGCTGGGCCGAGACGGCGAGCGACTCGCGCATGCGGTCCGCGATGAGCTTGCGGATGCCCTTGAGCGGGGTCTCGGTGACCTCGCCGGCAGGAGCGGCTGTGGGAGCGGCGGGGGCGGCGGCTGCCGGAGCGGGCTCCGGGGTGGCCGGGGCGCCCGATGCGGCGGCGAGGTCGGCTGTCGTGACGCGGCCGCCGATGCCGGTGCCGGTCTGGCCGGGCGTGTACGACGAGGCGCCGCGCGCACCGGCCGTGAGGCCGGGTCCGGCGGCGATGGCCGCCTGGACGTCGCGCTCGATGATGCGCCCGTGGGGGCCCGTACCGGCTCCAGCGGCCTGTACGGAGATGCCTGCGGCAGCGGCCGTGGCCTTGGCGCGCGGCGATGCGGGGGCGTCCGACGCCGCGGTGGGTGTCGTGGCGGGAGTGGTCGGAGTCTCCACGGACTCGGCCGCGCCCGAGGGGGTGACGGGCGCGCCCTGTGCTGCCTCCTCACCCGAGGCGGGGGTCTCGGCGGAGGCCGGAGCCTCGACGGCAGCGGCCTGGTCGGAGGCCGGCGCGGCGGGTGCGTCGACCGTCTCGCCGGGGGCGCCGATGACTGCGATCGGGCTCTTCACAGGAACGTCGTCGCCCTCCTCGACGAGGAGCGCGAGGACCGTACCCGCGACGCCGGCCGGGACGTCCATCGTCGACTTGTCCGTCTCGATGTCGCACAGCACGGTGCTGGTCTCGACGGTGTCACCGACCTTGACATGCCAGGCCGTGACCAGGCACGACTCGACGGTGTTGCCCAGCTGGGGCATGACGACAGTGGTGGCCATGGGACCTCTCTTCAGACGATCCGGACGTCCGGAACGGTGACGGTGAGCTGCTCGGCGGCCTCGGGAGCGAGGCCTGAGTCGGTGATGATTCCGGCGAGGCCGGACAGGGGAAGGACGGAGACGAACCCGGCGCGGCCGTACTTCGAGGAGTCCGCCAGCAGCCAGGTCTCCTCGGCACGGTCCCGCATGGCGGCCAGCACCTCGGCGCCCTGCGGGAACTGCGTCGTCATGCCGCGGTGCGACGTGAAGCCGTCCGTACCGACGAACGCCAGCCGCACGTTGAAGTCGCGGAGGGTCCGCAGCGCGACCGGGCCGACGAGGGACTCCGACTCGTGGTGGAACTCTCCGCCGGTGAGGATCACCTTGAGCTGAGGGTTCTGGCGCGCGTACGCGAAGACGAGAGTCGAGTTCGTGACGATCTGCACACCCCGGCGGTTCGTGAGGTACCGGGCCACGAGTGCCGTGGTCGTCCCGGCCTCGATCATGATCGTGTCGCCGTCGAGGACGAGGTCCGCTCCGGCCTGGGCGATCCGGTCCTTCTCGTCGATGCGGGATCGCTGGCGGTCCAGGACGTCCACCACGGACGTGCGCTGGGCGCCGCCGTGGGTACGGGTGAGCAGGCCCTTGCTCTCCAGGTCGCGGAGGTTGTTGCGCACCGTCACCTCGGACACGCCGAGGTCGCGGGACAGCGCGGCGACCGACAGCGATCCGTCCTTCGCCAGCAGGTCGAGGATGTACGTCTCGCGGCTCGCTCGGCTCACGGTCACGTCACCACCCACCTTCGGATCGTTTCGAATCGACTTTCGTTTGCTTCGCTGAAACGGTATACCGAAGGCAACTGGGCCCGCAAGGGCAGGGTCCGGTTTCGTCGCCCGGGATGTGCTGTCAGTCCGGCTGGTCGGGCCCGATGAGCTCGACGAGGACCTGGCCCCGACGCCACGTGAGGAGGATGTCCCCGTCATCGGACGCCGGGGAGGGATGGGCGGTGACCCTGGTGCGCAGGCAGGCGACCGCGGCGTCCATGAGGTGACCGGGCGGTACGGACTGGATGAGTGCGATCGAGCCGTCCGCGAACACCACGCGAGCCGTGTGCACCGCAGGGCCCGGTTCGATCCGGTTCACGGGGACGCCACGACGCAGCACGTCGTGCACCTTCGCCTTGACGAGAAGCCGTGGAGGCTCGTCGGGACCGATCCGCCTGGGTCGCGCCGACGGGCCGCCGTCGCGGAGACCCAGCGCGTCGGCGATCGCCGACAGGGCCTGCGTCAGCGTCACCATCGCCGCTCCTCGGTTCGGTGAGTCCGAGGCTAGGCGCCGATGCGCCCCGACGGTAGAGGGGTGACCCGAACTGCAATCTCAGCGGGGCGCGAACGTGGCCGTGAGAGCTCGGTGGTCCGTACCCGCGACGGTCGTGTAGGACGGGCGCCACGCGTCGACGTTGGCCGAGTGGAGGGCGTGGTCGATCCGGATGAGGAACGGCAGCCGCGGGTCGTTCGGCCAGCTGTTCTGGAACCCGTCGCCCGCGGCCAGCGGCCACCCGGTCATGGAGTCCGCGAGGCCGACGTCGCGGATCCTGCGCATCGTCAGGTGCTCGTCCACGGCGTTGAAGTCCCCCACGACGACGAGGTGCTCCCCCACGTACGGGCGGAGCAGCCCCGCGATCGTCTCGGCGTCCCGAGCCCAGACTCGGCCCCCGTCCTTGGGCGAGGCCGCATGGAGGGTCGACACCGTCCACGGCGTCCCGCGCACGGTCGTCCGGACGACGAGTGACGTGTACGCGGTGGCGCCGAAGGCCGCGACCGTGAGCGGCGTGCGGGACCAGAACATCGTCCCGTACGACTCGCGCAGAGCCGTTCCCTGCCGGTACGGGAAGTCGACGAGCAGTCCCGCCGCCTCGAGGTGGCGCACGAACTCCGGCGTGTTCTCCTGGAACGCCAGGACGTCGGCGGACCGCGACAGCCGCACGACCGTACCGATGTCAGCGTTCCCGTACTCGGTGTTGAGCGAGACGACCCGCAGGTCGTCAGCCGTCGGCCGCGGCGTGGAGGAGGTGGGCACCTGCCACCACGGTGCGCTCGCGAGAGCGACGGCGCCGGTCAGCAGTCCGACGCCGATCAGGCGCACCCGCCCGTCGAGCCAGAGGACGAGCCCGAGAGCGGCACCCGCCACCGGCACCGGCGTGTACGGGATGGCCGAGGCAAGGAACACGAGGAGCTGCCGGGCGACCGGCTGGAGCGTCGGCACCGCGTCGAGTGCGACCAGCCACACCGCGAGGAGACCGTTGACGGCGGTGAGGGCGACGCCCACGGCACGCAGCAGTGGCTCCCCCAAGCGTCGCACCCGCCGATGATGTCAGCAGCCGCGGCCGCTGACCAGACCCCTCCTGTCAGCGGCCCAGCAGCGCGTCCTCCGCCTCCTTGGTCCACAGCCCGTCCTTGAGCTTCGCCGCGACGTGCGGCAGCTTCTCGGGCATCTCGGCCACGCGCACGTACCCCAGGTCCGGCAGCGTCGGGTAGACCATGATCTTGCCGCCGGAGGTGCGGTTGTTCACGGCCTCGATCGCCTCGGGGACGCCCGCCATGCCGCTCACCGCGTCGAGCGAGATGTTCGTGTCGACCGTGCCCTGCTCCACGAGGTGCAGGACCGTGTGCATGTCCTCGATGCGGGACCCTGAGGTGCCGACCAGGTACACGCCCCGCGACACGATGCCGTCCAGGTCGAGCTCGGCGAGCGTGCCGATGGCGAAGCCGGCGAACGCGTTGACGACCGAGTTCTCCCCCGCCAGGTCGATGGCCTGGGCGAGCAGCACGGGGACGGGCACCATGACGGCGACGTACGTGTAGCCCGGCTCCAGCGGCGTGTTCTTCGAGTTGATGACCCGGACCGGCAGGTGGTGCTGCTCGGCGATCGGCAGGAGCACCTTGCCGAGGCGCGCGAGCCGGTCGTCGTCGACGTCCACCGCGTCGAGGGTGAGCCCGTCGAGGTCGGACACGGCCGTACGGACGGTGTGCATGAGGCCCATCGGCCCCGCGGCACCGATGACGGCGACCTTGTCGCCCGCACGCAGCTCGCACGTGGCCGGGATCCGTCCGTACGCCTCCCGGGCATCGTCACCGGTCGTACCGGTGTAGCGGATGAGGTCGTAGTGCACGCGGCCGACGTCGATCTTCACGCGGCGGCCGAACGAGCCGCCCTTGGTCACGACCGCCAGGATGCCCTTGCCGTTGAGCTTGGGCCCGAGGGCCTCCACCTCGTCGGGGTCGGACCCGGCGTAGACGATGTCGTCGTAGCCCTCCCCCGCCTCGGAGACGCTCGACACACGGTCGACCGAGCCCGACTCGACGAACAGGTCCTCGGTGCCCTTCGCGTCCCC
>DASSQF010000080.1:0-9375 GCA_035702685.1 Propionibacteriaceae bacterium | reverse complement strand
CACCGGGCGTGCGCTGGGCAGCCCGTGTCCCGCGTCCTTGCAGCATCGCGTTGTCCGACACAAGGGCAAACGGTTTTGGTAAGACAGTTTCCCCAAGTTGCTGCGGACCTGCGGCCCGCGATGGTAGGACAAAGCATCGACAGCTCCCACCCACCCATCTGGAGCTGTGTGAACAAAGGAGTTCAGCCTTGTCCAACCTCACCCGTCGTGGGCTTCTCATCGGTGGCGCAGGAGTCGCCGCCGCCGTGGCCCTCCAACCCCAGCAGGCCCACGCCGCCGCGCCGACCGGCGACGTGCTCTTCACCCTGAACGGCACCGTGCTGGACGGTGGCGAGCAGGTCACGTCCGTGACGCTCGAGACGAGCGCCCTCGGCCCCATCGACCCCTCCAGCCTGACCACGTCCACGTTCCGCGTGCACGCGACCGGCAAGGTGTTCTTCAAGTCCACCAACCAGTACGACGCCGACCGCACGGTGACGAACGCCTATCTCGACCACGGCAGGATCGTCCTCGAGCTCGAGACGAAGGACCTGGTCACGCCGGGCGGCACCCTCGGCTACGTGAACGGCCGCAACGTCCTGCTGAACCTCACGTACACGATCACCCAGACCGCGCCGCTCATGCTGCTCAACCACCGGGAGCTCGTGCTCACGGGCTTCACGCAGGGGAAGCTGGTCGACCCCGAGGTGGACGCGTACAGCTACCACAAGGGGAGCGACGGCATGAACTACCGCCTGTTCTCCCCGATCCAGGGTGGCGGCAAGGAGCGCTCGGTCGGTGAGGGCAAGCGTCCCCTCGTCGTCTGGCTGCACGGAGGCGGCGAGGGCGGCCTGCTGTCGCAGAACTACTACGACAACGAGGCGACGCTGCGCGCGAACCGGGGCGCTCTCGGCTTCTCCACGCCGGAGGCCCAGCGGATCTTCAAGGGCGCCTACGTCGTCGCGCCGCAGGCCGAGGGCGCATGGATGCAGGGAGGCCCGACGTACGCGCCCAGGGTCAAGGCGATCATCGACGACCTCGTCGCCCGCTACCCGATCGACGAGAGCCGCATCTACGTGGTCGGCTGCAGCAACGGCGGCTACATGTCGCTGGAGATGACGTTCGCCTACCCGGGCGCCTTCGCCGGCTCGGTGCCGATCTGCCCGGGCGCGAGCAGCCGCTACTTCTCGGACGCCGACCTCCAGTCGATCACCGCTCCGACCTGGATCGTCCAGGCGGCGAACGACACGACGCTCCCGCCGCCGGTCAACGGCCTCCGCGCGCACGCCCTCGTCCCCGGATCGCTCATGTCCTTCTACGACAACGTCACGTGGAACGGCATCTCGTACCCGGGCCACTGGTCGTGGATCTATGTGGCCCACAACGACCCGTACCTCGAGGGCACGCACATCTGGCAGTGGATGGCTGCCCAGAGGGCTGCCGTCTAGGAGGTCGTTCAGGCCCACGAGAAGGGGTGCTGCCCGGGTACCGCCGGGCAGCACCTCGACACGCCTTCGGACGGTGTTCAAGGGCTGAAAATCCCTTGTGCACTTGATGAAACAGGGGTGTTGCCCGTGAGGCCGACCGTGATAGGAAGAGGTCGCCAAACTGCCGGCGCGACGCGCTCGTGCGTGGTGCTGGCTCCCCCCGGCCAGGAACAAAGGAGTTCTTCATGTCCCAGCTCACTCGTCGTGGACTGCTCATCGGCGGCGCGACCGTCGCCGCGGTCGCCCTTCAGCCCGAGATCGCCCACGCCACGCCACCCTCCACGACCACCACGGTCCACTTCACCCTCAACGGCACCGTCCTCGACGGTGGAGAGCAGGTCACGTCGCTCACGCTCGACACGACCGGCTTCGGTCCCATCGACCCCGCCAGCCTCACGACCGGCACCTTCAAGGTCCACGTCAAGGCCACGAGCCCCTGGCCCGTGCCGGCGGGCGACATGATCTTCAGCGAGCACGACGACGACCGGCCCGTGACGAGGGCGTACCTCGACCACGGCAAGATCGTCCTCGACCTGCTCACCATCGACCAGACGACGCCGGGCGGGACGCTGGGCTACCTCCTCAACGAGGGCCGCAACGTCATGCTCAAGCTCGTCTACACGATCACCCAGAACGCGCCGCTGGCGCTGCGTACGGGCGCACCGCTCACGCTGCCCGGGTTCACCCAGGGCAAGCTCGTCGACCCCGAGGTGGACGCGTACAGCTACCACAAGGCGAGCGACGGCATGAACTACCGTCTGTTCTCCCCGATCCAGGGCGGCGGCAAGGAGCGCACCGTGGGTCAGGGCAAGCGTCCGCTCGTCCTGTGGCTCCACGGCGGCGGGGAGGGCGGCCTCCTGTCCCACAACTACTACGACAACGAGCCGGTGCTGCGCGCCAACCGGGGTGCCCTCGGCTTCTCCACCCCCGAGGCGCAGAGGATCTTCGGCGGCGCCTACGTCCTGGCTCCCCAGGCGGAGACGTTCTGGCTCGAGAACGCGCTGCCCGGCGGCCCCGACTACTCGGGCCGTCTCATGAAGCTCGTCAAGGAGGTCGTGGGCCGCTACCCGGTCGACACGAGCAGGATCTACGTGGTCGGGTGCAGCAACGGTGGCTACATGTCGATGGAGATGACGAACGTCTTCCACGACTTCTTCGCCGCCTCCGTGCCGATCTGCGGCGTCGTCGCCAACTTCCCGACGGCCGGCAACACGATCATCACGGATGCAGAGCTCGCGGCGATCGACACCCCGTCGTGGCTCGTCTGCTCGGCCGCCGACACCACGGTGCCGCCGGTCCCGAACAGCGTCCACGCGAGCGAGGTCATCCCGGGCGCGATCCTCTCCGAGTACCCGACCGTGACCCGCAACGGCATCACGTACCCCGGGCACTGGTCGTGGATCTACGTGGCACGCAACGACCCGCAGCACGACGGCCAGCACATCTGGCAGTGGATGGCGTCGAAGCGGCTCGGATAGCCGCCATAGGGGTACGGGCTCGCCACGCGCAGAGGGCGGGCCACGGGGCGCCGAGCGATCGGCGCCCCGTGCGCGTTCACCCCCAGGTCGGCCAGCGGAGCACCCGGTCCGCCTGACCCCGGTGACCGGCGACGAGCGCCGCGTTGGCCTCGTCCGAGCTGAGCACGTGCGTACGGGCGTGCTCGGGCGCCTTGCCGAACCGGACGTGGCGGGCGATGAGCCGCTCGACCCGTACGTCCTCGTCGGGAGCCTCGAGGTACCAGACCTCGTCGAGCTGGGCCCTCGCGGCCCGCCACCCGGGATGGAGGAGGTAGTTGCCCTCGGTGACCACGATGCGTACCTCCCTCGGTACCGCGACCGCCGCATTGACGGGGTCCTCGATCTCGCGGCGGTACTCCGGCGCGTACACGACGGCCTCGTCCGAGGTGCGCAGCCGCGCGAGCAGGGCCGCGTAGCCGCCGGGGTCGAACGTGTCGGGCGCACCGCGACGCGTTCGCCGCTCGTCAGCCGCGATCACCGACTTCGCGAGGTGGAAGCCGTCCATGCCGACGGCGACGGCCGTACCGGGCCTCACATCGTTGACGGCGTCCACCAGGAGCGTCGCGAGCGTCGACTTCCCCGCGCCGGGCGCGCCGCAGATCCCCACGAGCACACGGGAGCGGGACGCGGCGAGACCGAGCAGCTCCTCGGCCAGCGCTCCGACGTCCACCGTCATCGGATGAGGAGCTCGCTGGCCTCGAGGAAGCGGTCGCAGAAGGCGTCGTCGAGGGCCTGCTTCGGGGGATCCGTGAGGCGGCGGTCGGCGTAGTAGGCGCCCGGGCGCCAGTCCACGCCCGGCTTCGTCGTCGCGAGCCACACGAGGGTGTCCGCTCCCTGCTCGGGGGTGCGCATGATGCGTTTTCCCAAGCCCGAGGCGTAGAAGAACCGCACGAGCCGGCCGGCCCCCGACCCGAACGACGTGGCGACGACACCCGGGTGGAAGGACGCTGTGGTGATCCCCTCCGGCCCGTACCGATGCTGCATGGCCTTGGCCGTGACGATGTTCGCGAGCTTCGCCGCGCCATAGGCGCCGAACGAG
The DNA here is from genome assembly GCA_035702685.1 of Propionibacteriaceae bacterium. Taxonomy (GTDB): domain Bacteria; phylum Actinomycetota; class Actinomycetes; order Propionibacteriales; family Propionibacteriaceae; genus Fen-668. The sequence goes on along the minus strand of DASSQF010000080.1, from coordinate 5,353 downwards.
CTCCACCCCCGCTCCTTCCCGAGGTCGCGGAGGTCGATGGAGCCCTGGAAGGCAGCTCTGCTCGCCGTGAAGACCACCGTGCCCTCGCCCGCCTTGAGGGCGGGGAGCAGCTCCTGCGTGAGCAGGAGCGGCGCCAGGTGGTTGACCTGCAGGGTCGTCTCGTACCCGTCCGGCGTGACGGTCCGGGGGGCGAAGACGCCGCCGGCGTTGTTCGCGAGGACGTCGATGCTCGGATGGCTCGCGAGGAGCGTCGCCGCCAGTGCTCGTACGTCGTCCAGCCGCGTGTAGTCGCACACGTGGTGCTCCACTCCCAGCCGCGCACCCACCTCGGCGGTCTTCGCCGCGTTGCGGCCGACGATCACGACGGTCGTGTCGCCGCGCCGGGACAGCGCCTCGGCGGCGGCCCTGCCGATCCCGTCGCTGGCTCCGGTGATGACGATGGTGCGCTGGTTCATCGGTGTCCCTCCTGTCGGGCCACTGCACGGCGGCTGTGCGGGCCACTGTACGGGCGGCGTATCCAGTGGCGAAGGCACCTGTCAGCAATGAGAGGATGTCGCCGTGCGCGTCTACAACTTCTCCGCAGGTCCTGCTGTCATGCCCCTCGACGTCCTCGAGGAGGCCGCCGCCGAGCTCACCGACTGGCAGGGGTCGGGAATGAGCGTCATGGAGGTCTCGCACCGGGGCAAGGCGTTCGTCGCCTGCGCCGCCGAGACCGAGGCGCGGTTCCGCTCGGTCATGGGCGTCCCCGACGACTACGCCGTCCTCTTCCTGCAGGGCGGCGCGACCGGCCAGTTCGCGGCCGTGCCGATGAACCTCACCGCGCCCGGCGACTCCATCGACGTCCTCAACACGGGGCAGTGGTCGGCGAAGGCGATCGCCGAGGCGAAGAAGTACGGGCTCGATGTGCAGGTGGTCGCGGACGAGAAGGCGTCGAACTACACGACCACGCCGCGGGCCGGCTCGTACGAGCTCAACCCGGGCGCCAGGTACGTCCACTACACCCCCAACGAGACGATCGGCGGCGTGGCGTTCGGCTACGTGCCGGAGACAGGGGACGTGCCCCTCGTCGCGGACATGAGCTCGATGATCCTGTCGCAGCCCACCGACGTGTCGAAGTACGGCGTCATCTACGCCGGGACGCAGAAGAACCTCGGCCCCGCCGGCATGTGCGTCGTCGTGGTCCGCCGGGACCTCATGGGCCACGCGCGTCCCGAGACCCCCACCATCCTCGAGTACGCCGGGATGGCCGCGAACGACTCGATGCTCAACACGCCGCCGACCTTCGGGATCTACCTGCTCGGCAAGATCCTCGCGTGGATCGAGGGCAAGGGCGGTGTCGAGGGCATGGCCGAGATCAACCGCGCCAAGGCTGCGGCGCTGTACGACTTCATCGACGTCCACCCCTTCTACACGAACCCGGTGGCGACGGACAGCCGCTCGATCATGAACGTCACCTTCCTGCTCGCGAACCCGGACCTCGACAAGAAGTTCGTCGCCGACGCGACCGCCGCCGGTCTCACGAACCTCGCCGGCCACCGCTCGGTCGGCGGGATGCGCGCCAGCATCTACAACGCGATGCCGCGCGAGGGCGTCGACGCGCTCATCTCCTTCATGAGCGACTTCGCGGCCGCGAACGGCTGAGCGCGTGAGGATCCGCACGTACAACGCCATCAGCGCGGTCGGGCTCGACCGGCTGCCGAACGGGTACGAGGTGGGGCCCGACGTCGAGAACCCCGACGGCGTGCTCGTGAGGTCCGCAGACCTTCACAGCGTGGTACTGCCCGACTCCGTACTCGCGGTCGCGCGGGCCGGGGCGGGCACGAACAACATCCCGGTCGCGGACCTGAGCGCTCGCGGTGTCGTCGTGTTCAACACGCCGGGTGCCAATGCCAACGCGGTGAAGGAGCTCGTCATCGGCGGGATCCTCCTCGCCGCGAGGAACCTCGTGCCTGCGGCTGCCTTCGCAGCGGGTCTCGAGGGTACGGACGCCGAGATCAACGAGGCCACCGAGAAGGGCAAGAAGGCGTTCGTGGGCTTCGAGCTCCCCGGGCGCACGCTCGGCGTGATCGGTCTCGGTGCGATCGGCGTCCAGGTCGCCAACGCGGCGAGGGCGCTCGGCATGCACGTGCTCGGCTTCGACCCGCAGATCACGATCCGGCACGCCTGGCAGCTCGCGAGCGACGTCCAGCGCGCGGCGTCGCTCGAGGACGTCTTCGCCGGTGCCGACATCGTCACCGTCCACGTGCCCCTCGTGGACGCGACCCGCGGCATGGTCGACGCGGAGCGCCTCTCGCTCATGAAGCCAGGATCGGTGCTCCTCAACTTCTCCCGCGCCGGCATCGTCGACGAGAGGGCGGTGCTCGCCGCGACGGAGAACGGGACGCTCGCCTCGTACGTGTGCGACTTTCCGTCGGCCGCGCTGCGGGGGCGGGACAAGGTCGTCGCCCTGCCGCACCTCGGGGCGTCCACGGGGGAGGCGGAGGACAACTGCGCGGTCATGGCCGCGGAGCAGCTGACGCGCTACCTCGAGGACGGCGAGATCCGGAACTCGGTGAACTTCCCGGAGGCGACGCTGCGCCGGGGGCCGGGGACCACTCGCCTGGCGATCGCGAACTCGAACGTCCCGAACATGGTCGGCCAGATCTCCACGCTCCTCGCGGATGCGGGCCTCAACATCGCGGACCTCCTCAACAAGTCGCGCGGCGACCTCGCGTACACCCTCATCGACGTCGACGGCGACCTCTCCGACGACGTCATGGCCAAGATCCGCGCCATCAGCGGGGTGCTCGCCGCCCGTCGCCTCTGATCCTCAGAGCCACTCGAGCCACTGGCCGTGGCTGCCGACCCGGGCGAGCGGCCGGCCGTCGAGCGCGAGCACGAAGGACGGGCGAGGGTCGTCGGTGAAGCCGGGCGGGAGCGCGTCACGTACGGACGGGACCACCTTCGGTCCCTCGTTCGAGACCCAGTGCACTCCGAGGCGGGTGAGCAGGTCGAGGTGGCGCTCGCGCCGGTCCCTCGGGAGGTACGCGAGCGTCGCGGAGTGGACCACGACGACGGTCGCCCGGCGCGGGGCAGCGGCGACCACCGCCGGCAGCGCGTCGGTGATGTCGCCCGCGACGCGCAGCGCGTCCTCGTCGGCCACGGTCCTCAGCGCGGCGGCGAGACGCTCCTCGCGAGCTGTCTCGCCGGGCCAGACGAGGGCTCGGAGCCACGCCACGTCCTCGCGGTCGGACGGGTCGAGCGGGTTCCGGTCGATGCCTGCGCGCCAGGCCACGTCCGGGACCGCGAGCGGTAGGCCGACGCCGGTCACCCGGCACTCGATCGTCACGTCCCCCGATGCGCCGCCCGTCACGACGGTCCCGTCGTCGAGCAGCCACCGATAGCCGTACCGGTCGGGGAACAGGCCGAGCCCCGCGGACATGCCGACCTCCACGAGGGCGATCGGCTGGGGAAGGGAGGCCAGCACGGGCGCCAGTACGGCGCACCGGCCGACCTCGTTGGTCTGGGTGAACCGCGTCGTCACGAGGTGCTCGATGGCGGGCCAGTGACGCTGCACCCACTCCGGCAGCGACGGGTCCACGTCGAGCGGCCCGCCGAGCCGCTTGATGGAGGCCAGGAACAGGTTGGGCTGGCGGGCCGTGGGCGGAAGGCTGTCGAGGAGCGCTGCGATCGAGGGTGTCGCCGCTACCTGCCGGCTCACGCGTGCCCAGGCAGGCGAGCTCGGCTCGGCCTCGCTCGCGAACCACTCGTACAGCTCCGGGATCGCGGCCGACTCCCAGTACCGCGTCCCCCGCATGAGGCGAGACTACGTCGTCCCCGGGCTGTGCGGCGTCCGCCACCTCCGCGCGTCAGAGCATCACCGGACGGGCTGCGGGGAGGTTCTCCCGTCCGTGGGCCGTCGTCCAGCCGGAGGTGTCAGGACCGAGAGGGACGATCCGGGTCGGGTTGATGGCGTCGTGCGTGGCGTAGTAGTGGCGCTTGATGTGGTCGAAGTCGACCGTGTCGCCGAAACCTGGCGTCTGGTAGAGGTCGCGGGCGTACGCCCACAGCACGGGGTCCTCCGTGAGCTTGTTCCGGTTGCACTTGAAGTGGCCGTGGTAGACCGCGTCGAAGCGGACGAGCGTCGTGAACAGCCGCACGTCGACCTCGCGCAGCGCCTCGCCCATGAGGTACCGGCGGTGCCGGAGCCGCTCGGACAGGACGTCGAGGCGAGCGAAGAGTGCGCTGTACGCCTGCTCGTAGGCCTCCTGGCTCGTCGCGAAGCCTGCCCTGTACACGCCGTTGTTGACGTCGCGGAAGATGTCCGCGACGAGCTCGTCGTGCTCCGCCCGGACGTCCGGCTCGCGGGGCAGCAGCGACGGTGCGCCCGGCCTGTGGAACGGCGTCCACTCGGTCGAGAGGTCCAGCGTGATCTGCGGGTAGTCGTTCGTGACGACCTGTCCGGTGAGGGTGTCGACGATCGCCGGCACGGTGACACGGCCGCTGAAGGACGGGTCTGTCCGCACGTACGCCTCGCTGAGGAACTCGATCCCGAGCACCGGGTCCCGGTGACCCTCGTCGAGCCAGAAGCGCCAGCCCCGCTCGTCGCGGACGGGGTCGACCACGGCCAGCGAGATGACGTCCTCGAGCCCGAGCAGCCTGCGCACGATGATCGAGCGGTGGGCCCAGGGGCAGGCGAGAGAGACGACGAGGCGGTACCGGCCGGGCTCCACCGGCCACAGCCCGCGGTCGTCGGCGGTTCCGCCCTGCGGAGACGTGGAGGCTCGGGCGATACGACCGGTGAAGCGATTGGGCTGACGGACGAACTCACCCGTCGACGAGCTCTCGGCGGCGAACTGCGCTGGGCGTGTCATGCATCGACGGTAGTCGCGCGGCGGTCGGGCGCCCAGGGTGCGGAGGAGGTTCCCCGCGCCCGCTCGCGGTGCCCGTCGCACGCCCGTCGGTGCGGTGCGGCGCCAGCGGGCCTCCGCCTCGGACGTGGACACCCGGGGGAGAGGCGGGCCCAGGCAGCCAGAATCTGCGCATGCGCCTCACCGACCGACTGCCCCGAAGGCTCGCCCAGCTCCTGCTGGGCCTCGCCCTGTACGGCTGGTCGATGGCCATGATGGTGCGCAGCCGACTGGGGCTCGACCCTTGGGACGTGTTCCACTACGGCCTGGCGCGCCACGTGCCGTTGACGTTCGGCCAGGTGACGATCGCCGTCGGTGCCGTCGTGCTGCTCGCCTGGATCCCTCTGCGACAGAGGCCCGGCATCGGGACCGTGCTCAACATCCTCGTCATCGGACTGGCCGCCGACCTCGGGCTGTCCGTCATGGCGTCCCCCGGCACGCTGGTCGGCCGCAGCGCCCTGCTC
>DASSQF010000079.1:0-15292 GCA_035702685.1 Propionibacteriaceae bacterium | reverse complement strand
GCTCGCGTAGACGGCACACCGTGTCGGTCAGCGCCGCCCAGGTGCAGGTCGGAGCCCGAGACGGTACGGCCGGCACACGATCGCCTGTCAGGATTCCGCCATGTCGGCGGCGATGCTGGGGTTCCTGGGGCTCTGCCTCGTCATGACCCTGACCCCCGGCCTGGACACCGCCATGGTGGTCCGGAACGGCGTGCGCCGCGGTCCCGTCGCAGGCGTGCTCACCGCGCTCGGCTGTGCGCTCGGCCTGTTCGTCCACGCCGCGGCCGTCGCCGCCGGGCTCGCGGCGATCCTGCTGCGCTCCGCCGCGGTCTTCGAGGTGGTGCGCTGGGTGGGAGCGGCGTTCCTCGTTCTCATCGGCGGCCTGTCCTTGCGCGCCGCACTGACCGGCCACGGCGTGGAGGCGACGGACCTCGACGACGGTCGACCGTCGCGTACGCGCGGCTCGTCCTTCGTCCAGGGCCTGCTCACGAACCTCACGAACCCCAAGGCGACCCTGTTCTTCCTCTCCGCGCTGCCGCAGTTCGTGAACCCCGGCTCGTCCGTACAGCCCTTGCCGCAGGCGATGCTCCTCGCGGTCATCGCCGCGACGTTCAGCGCGGTCGGGCTCAGCCTCGTCGGCGTGCTCGCGGGGAGAGCGCGCAGGTGGCTCACCAGTGTGCGGGCGGCACGCGTCCGCGAGGGGCTCATGGGTGCGGTCCTCGTCGGACTGGGCCTCAAAGTGGCGCTCGAGCACGCCTGACACGTGCAAGTACGACTCTTGACAGAGTTCGACGGGGCGTCTACTTTAACGCGTAAGTTCCACGAGTCGACGCGGCCTCGAGGTCGCGGGCCATGAGAGGCGCACCCATGAACGAGGACATCCCGAGCTTCGCCCACTTCGACCACGACGACGCCTGGCGCCTCGGATGCGCGATCGTCGACGCGTGCCGGGCGGAGAAGCTCACCGTCACGATCGCGATCCGGCTCGGTGAGCAGCGTGTCTTCCACGTCGGCCTGCCGGGGAGCAGCGCTGACCTGGACAACTGGGTCGACCGCAAGGGCAACGTGGTCTCCCACTTCGGCGAGTCCTCGATGGCGGTGTCGCAGAAGTTCGTCCGGGACGGTGACCTCGCGGGCTTCTGGACCGCGTTCGGTCTGGACTCCACCAGGTACTTCCCGTCCGGCGGTGCGCTGCCGCTGATCGTCGGCGGCGCGCTCGCCGGCGTCGTCGCCCTCTCCGGCGTCGACTCACCGACCGAGCACCGCATCGCCCTCGCGGCGATGAAGGAGTACGCGGCGGAGACGTCCCGATGAGGGCCCGAACCCCCCACCCCGCCCCCGTCGAGGGGCGCGGGTCAGGACCGGTCGGCGTCGGCATCGTCGGCGCGGGGATGATCAGCGACCAGTACCTGGGGAACCTCGTGAAGTGCCCCGACGTGAAGGTTGTCGTGACCGGCGACCTGGACCCGGATCGGGCGCGTGCGAAGGCCGAGGTGTACGGGACCGAGTGGGGCGCGCCGGACGACGTACTGGGTCACCCTGACGTCGAGCTCGTGATCAACATCACGATCCCGCAGTCGCACGCCGAGGTGTCGCTGGCGGCGATCGGCTCGGGCAAGCACGTGTGGACCGAGAAGCCGCTCACGACGAAGCGCGAGACCGCACGTGCCCTGCTGTACGCGGCGGACCATGCGGGCCTGCTCGTCGGCGTGGCGCCCGACACCGGCTATGGCCCGGGCCTGCAGACGGCGCGCCGCATCATCGCCCGTGGAGACATCGGCACCCCCTTGTCCGCGCAGACGACCATGCAGTACGCCGGGCCGGACCTGTTCCATCCGAACCCGGAGTTCCTGTTCGCCGCGGGGGCCGGGCCTCTGTTCGACATCGGTCCGTACTACCTGACCTCACTGGTCCACCTGTTCGGGGCCTTCTCCCATGTCGCGGCGGTCGGCTCGATCGGGCACAGCACGCGCACGATCGGCACGGGTCCACGGGCCGGCACGCAGTTCCCGGTCCACGTCCCGACGCACGTCAGCGCGATCGGGCAGTTCGCCGGGGGTGCCGTCGCCCAGAGTCTCATCAGCTTCGACTCCCCGCACCGCAGGATCTCCTTCGAGGTCATCGGTACGGAGGCGAGCCTGTCGATCCCCGACCCGAACTTCTTCGGCGGGACGGTGCGGATCACGCCGAAGGTGGGCCTGGACGAGTTCGACGTCCCGACCGTGTGGACCGACATCGCTCAGGAGGAGGAGCGCTTCGGCCGGGGTGCCGGCGTCGTGGACATGGCTCGCTGCATCCGAGGCGGGGGAACCCCGATCGCCTCCGGCCAGGTCGGCTTCCATGTCCTCGACGTCATGGCGTCGATGGCCGAGTCGATGAGGACCCACGAGATGGTGGCCGTCACGAGCACCGTCGACGAGGTCCCCATGCTCCCGGAGGGCTGGGACCCGTACGAGCAGACGATCGTCTGAGGCGGCGCAGCGCCACCCGCCGCGCCAGCGCCTGATCCAGCCCCATCCACCGCGGCATCCTCGCATCGCCTGCCGGAACAACAGAGCGCGTTGTAGGGTTGAGTCAAGTACGCTCAACTTTCCGAGGAGATGACTGCGTGGACACGTCCAAGCTCACCGCCATGAGCCGCGACGCGGTGTCGATCGCGTTGCGGTCCGCCCTGACCCATGGCAACCCCAACGCCGAACCCGTACACCTGCTGGAGGCGCTCCTGACGATCCCCGACAACACGGTCGGGCCGTTGCTGGAGTCCCTCGGCGCCGACCCGCGCGTCGTCGATGCCGCCGCCAAGGGCGCCATCACCAAGCTGCCGAGCGCACAGGGCTCGAGTGTCGCCCAGCCCAACCTGTCCGGCGCCTTCGCACGTGTCGTCGCGGACGCGGAGACCCGAGCGACCCAGCTCGGCGACCAGTTCGTCGCCACCGAGCACCTGCTCATCGGCCTCGCCGCCGTCCAGTCCGAGGCCCGGAAGATTCTCAACGACCTGGGCGTGACCAGCGACAAGATCGCCAAGGCCTTCAACGAGCGCCGCGGCTCGAAGCGCGTGACGTCCGCCGAGGCCGAGGGCGGGGAGTCGGCGCTCGACAAGTACTCGGTCGACCTCACCCGCAAGGCCCGCGAGGGTCGTCTCGACCCCGTCATCGGCCGCGACCAGGAGATCCGACGCGTCGTCCAGGTCCTCGCGCGCCGTACGAAGAACAACCCGGTCCTCATCGGCGAGCCCGGTGTCGGCAAGACCGCTGTCGTCGACGGGCTGGCCCAGCGCATCGTCGCGGGCGACGTCCCCGACTCGCTCAAGGGCCGGCGCCTCGTCGCGCTCGACCTCGCGAGCATGGTCGCGGGCGCCAAGTACCGCGGCGAGTTCGAGGAGCGGCTCAAGGCCGTCCTCAACGAGATCCGCGAGGCCGAGGGCCAGATCATCACGTTCATCGACGAGCTGCACACGATGGTCGGCGCCGGCGCGAGCGGGGACTCGTCCATGGACGCCGGCAACATGCTCAAGCCGATGCTGTCCCGTGGTGAGCTGCGCATGATCGGCGCGACGACGCTCGACGAGTACCGCGAGCGCATCGAGAAGGATCCCGCCCTCGAACGCCGGTTCCAGCAGGTCTACGTCGGCGAGCCCAGCGTCGAGGACACGATCGCCATCCTGCGCGGGCTGAGGGAGCGCTACGAGGCGCACCACAAGGTACGGATCACCGACGGCGCGCTCGTCGCGGCCGCCCAGCTGTCGAACCGCTACATCACGAGCCGCCAGCTCCCCGACAAGGCCATCGACCTCGTCGACGAGGCGGCCTCGCGGCTGCGCATGGAGATCGACTCCTCGCCGGAGGAGATCGACCAGCTCCGGCGCCAGGTCGACCGCATGACGATGCAGCAGTTCGCGCTCGAGAAGGAGGACGACCCCGCCTCCGTGGACCGGCTCAACCGGCTCAAGGCCGACCTCGCCGACGCGTCCGAGCAGCTGCGCTCGCTCGAGTCGCGCTGGGAGGCCGAGAAGGCCGGCCTCAACCGGGTCGGCGACCTCAAGGAGCAGATCGACAAGCTGCGCGTCGAGGCCGACAAGGCCCAGCGCGAGGGCGACCTCACGCACGCGGCCGAGATCCTGTACGGGCAGATCCCCGCCGTCGAGGCGCAGATCGCCGCCGCCGAGAAGACCGAGGGCCAGAAGTCGATGGTCTCCGAGGAGGTCGGCACGAACGACATCGCCGAGGTGGTGTCGAGCTGGACCGGCATCCCCGTCGGCAAGATGCTCCAGGGCGAGTCGGAGAAGCTCCTCGAGATGGAGGACCGCATCGGCGCCCGCCTCATCGGGCAGAAGACCGCCGTACGGGCCGTGGCCGACGCCGTACGTCGCGCTCGCGCCGGCATCTCCGACCCCAACCGCCCCACGGGCTCCTTCCTGTTCCTCGGCCCGACCGGTGTCGGCAAGACCGAGCTCGCGAAGTCGCTCGCGGAGTTCCTCTTCGACGACGAGCAGGCGATGGTACGGATCGACATGAGCGAGTACTCGGAGAAGTTCGCCGTGTCCCGCCTCGTCGGCGCGCCTCCCGGCTACGTCGGCTACGAGGAGGGCGGCCAGCTCACCGAGGCGGTCCGCCGCCGCCCGTACTCGGTCGTCCTGCTCGACGAGGTCGAGAAGGCCCACCCGGAGATCTTCAACATCCTGCTCCAGGTGCTCGACGACGGGCGTCTCACCGACGGCCAAGGTCGTACGGTCGACTTCCGCAACGTCATCCTCATCCTCACGAGCAACCTCGGGTCGCAGTTCCTCGCGGACCCGACCATGAGCCCGGAGGTGAAGAACGAGTCCGTGATGGCCGTGGTCCGGAAGGCGTTCAAGCCGGAGTTCCTCAACCGTCTCGACAACATCGTGATGTTCGACCCGCTCAGCGCGGACGACCTCGCGCACATCGTGACGATCAACCTCGACCGGCTCAACAAGCGGCTGTCCGAGCGCCGGATCCACCTCGACGTCACCGAAGCCGCCCGCGCCTGGCTCGCCGAGCGCGGGTTCGACCCCGTGTACGGGGCACGTCCCCTGCGCCGCCTCGTCCAGACGGCGATCGAGGACCAGCTCGCCAAGCTCGTCCTGGCGGGCACCATCGGCGACGGCTCGCAGGTCACGTTCGACGTGGCCGACGACCACGAGGGACTGCGCGTCGTCTGACGCCAGGTCCTTCACACCCGGACGGCACCGCGCCGTCCGGGTGCAGTCGTCTCAAGACGACTGAGGATCCACTCAGGTGCCTCGACCCGGGACAAGGGGAGATGGAAGGGTGGCGCCCATGCTCGTGCCTGACCGAACCGTGCCCGGTGCGTTCTTCGTGCGCGTCGACGGGACCGATCAGTCGTTCGTCGACCCGAGCGACCCGCTCAGGCTCGAGTTCGACTACGTGCAGCGGATCGCGGAGGTCATCGACACGATGGCTCCGCCAGGGGAGCGGATCCGCGTGCTCCACGTCGGCGGCGCCGGCATGACGCTGCCCCGGTACGTGGCGGCGACCCGGCCGACCTCCGCCCAGATCGTGTTCGAGCCCGACACGTCGCTCACCGAGCAGATCCGCGCCATCCTCCCGCTCCCGAAGCGCTCCGGCATCAAGGTCCGGCCGGTCGACGGCCGTACAGGCCTCGCCGACGTCCCTGACGACCATGCCGACCTCGTCATCGTCGACGCGTTCGCGGGAGCCCGGGTCCCCGCCGAGCTCACGACGGCCGAGTGGTACGCGGAGGTCGCCCGCGTGCTCGCTCCCGACGGGGTCATCGTCGCCAACATCACCGACCGGGTCCCGTTCCTCTACGCGAAGCGCGTCGTCGCCGGGATCGCCGACCGCTTCCAGCCGGTCGTGTGCGCGCTCGAGCCGGCCACCCTCAAAGGCCACCGCTTCGGGAACATCGTGATCGCGGCCGGACGACCCGTGGAGCACGCGACGCTGGAGCGGCTCGCCAACCGGGGCGCGTTCCCGTACAGGGTGCTCGGTGGCCTGCACCTGGCCCGCTGGGTCGGCAAGTTCGCCGCGTTCACCGACGCCGACTCGGAGCAGTCGCCGGCGCCCCTCGGCGGCCCCACCACCTTCCGCTGACCTCGGCCGGATCTCTGTGCGGCCGGCGGGTATCGGTGGCCGCTGCGAGGATGACCGCATGGACAGACGCGTGAGCTTCATCACGCTCGCGGTGGCCGACCTCGCTCGGTCGCGGGCGTTCTACCGCGACGGCCTCGGCTGGGAGCCCAGGCTCGACGGGGACGAGGTGCTCATGTTCGCGGTCGCCGACAAGGTGGTCCTCAGCCTCTGGGACGTCCGGGGGTTCGCCGACGAGGTGGGGTACGCGCCGGTGCTCGGCCAGGCCCCCATCACGCTGGCGCACAACATGCCGACGCCCGACGGCGTCGACGAGGTGCTCGAGACGGCCAGGCGAGCCGGGGCGACGGACGTGCGCACCGCTGTACGACGGGACTGGGGCGGCTACTCCGGCTATTTCGCCGACCCCGACGGCTACCGCTGGGAGGTCGCGCACAACCCGACTCCTCTGGGGGAGTACGTGCTGGACTGAGCGCCGGCGACGGATCGGCGCCGGAAGGGGCACGCGGCGCATCCGTCACAATGGACCGGTGACAGCCCAGGACCCCACGCCGCCCGCGGACGCCCCTCAGGGCGGCTCCCTCACGGGGACGACGCCCCCCTCGGCCGCGCGGCCCGTACGCAGGCGTCGGCGGCGTCCGGGCATCCTCGCGATCACGGGCCTCGTCCTCCTCGCGGTCGGGCTGGGCACGCTGGGCTGGATCGGCTACCAGTACCTCGGTACGAACGGCTCCTCCCGGGACGCGGCGCGGAGCGAGGTGTCGCAGCTCGAGAAGCAGTGGAACCAGAGCGCGGGCACCGAGAGCAGCGAGCCGTCGGCGTCGGTCACGCCCGGAGACGCGGCGTCACCGAGTGCATCCGGCAGCACGAGGTACAGCCAGGCCCAGCTCGACAAGGCCATGGCGATCCTCACCATCCCGAGGTTCGGCCCCGACTACAAGGTGCCGATCCTCGTCGGCACGAGCGACTACGCGCTCGCCCGTGGTGTCGGCTGGTACCAGGGCACGCAGCAGCCCGGCCAGATCGGCAACTTCGCCCTCGCGGGCCACCGCATCACCCACGGGGAGCCGTTCGCCCGGCTCCTCGAGCTGCAGCCCGGTGACAAGGTCATCGTCGAGACGAAGTCGTACATCTTCACGTACCAGATCGACGAGCCGCCCTCGAAGCTGACCGTCAAGGACGTCGACACGTGGGTCCTCGACCCCGTCCCGGGCAAGAGCGGCGTGAAGCCCACGCAGGCGCTCATCACGCTCACGACCTGCCAGGACCTCTTCCGCTCGCCCGACCGCTCGGTCGGCTTCGGCCACCTCATCGAGACGACGAAGAAGTAGCGGAGCTGTCCGCGCTGACTGCGCGGGCACGACGTGAGGCCGTTCCTGGGGTCGCACCGCGCCATCCGGGGAGGACGTCGGCAACCCTCGTGGGCGTCCACCCACTCGGCTAGGCTGGCTGGGTCCTCGGGTGTCCGTTCCCGACAATCGTGGAGGTTGACATGACCGCGTTCTGGGTGGTCCTCGTCCTGCTGATCCTGCTCGTCGTCGGTGTGGTCCTGTACGGCGTCGGCGCGTACAACGGCCTCGTCCGCATGCGGAACCTCGTCGAGGAGTCGTGGCGCCAGGTCGACGTCGAGCTGAACCGCCGGTACGACCTCATCCCCAACCTCGTGGAGACGGTGAAGGGCTACGCGAAGCACGAGAGCGGCACCCTCGAAGAGGTCGTACGGCTGCGGAACCAGGCGGCGGGCATGGCCAGCGGCGCTCCCTCCGAGCAGCGGGCCGGGGTCGAGGAGCAGCTGACGGGAGCGATCCGTCAGCTGATGGTGACGGTCGAGGCGTACCCCGACCTCAAGGCGAACACGAGCTTCGTCGAGCTCCAGCGCCAGCTGGCCGACACCGAGGACCGCATCGCCAACGGGCGCCGCTACTACAACGCGAACGTCCGCAACTACAACACGCGCATCGAGTCGTTCCCCACGAGCATCATCGCCGGATTCGGCAGGTTCGAGCGGGCCACGTACTTCGAGGTCAACGACGCCCAGGTCCGCCAGGCGCCCAAGGTGAGCTTCGATGCCACCCCGGCCGCGCCCTCGGTCGGGACGGCGTTCGAGACGCCGAACTTCTCGGCCAGGTCGGGCACGCAGGACGCGCTCCCGCCGGTCGCCGAGCCCACGCAGAGCGGCCAGGCGTTCGGCTACCGCGCCCCTGAGACCGAGCCGGAGCCCGAGCAGGCTGAGCCGGTACCGGCCAGGCCCGCGCAGGCCACCCCCCCGACGACGCCGCAGCAGGCCCCGGGGTACGGTACGGCAGTCCCGCCGTACCCGCCTCAGACCCCTGGGTACACGCCGCCGCAGTCCTGAGGTCACTCGGGACTGCCGAGAAGGAGCATCGACCACGGATACGTTCTCCCTTGCCGAGCCAGTACGGGTCGGCACCCGCGCGTCTGCCCTCGCACTGTCCCAGGCGACACAGGTCGCGGACCTTCTCGTCGGCGCAGGCATCCACGAGGGCTACGAGCTGGTCGAGGTCGGCCACGACGGCGGTGACCCGTCCGCCTTCGCCGGAGGCCAGGTCATGACCGGGGCACTGCGCAAGGCCCTCCTCGAAGGCCGCTGCGACGTGGCTGTCCACATGCTCAAGGACCTCCCCCACGAGCCTGTCCCTGGCCTGCGGTTCGGCGCGTACGTCAAGCGTCTCGACCCCCGCGAGGCGCTGTGCGCGCGCAACGGCTGGACGCTGGCGACCCTGCCCGAAGGAGCCCGCGTCGCGCTCAGCTCGCCCCTGCGACGCGCCCAGCTGCTCGAGGCCCGGCCCGACCTGACGATCGTCGGCATCCGTGGTCCCATCGAGTCGCGGCTGCAGCGCGTCCTCGACGGGGAGTTCGACGCGACGCTGCTCGCCTGGGCCGTCCTGAGCCGCGAGGGCCGGCTCGACAGCGTGACGGAGGTGCTCGAGCCGTCGGTCATGCTTCCGACGCCGTGCCAGGGCGTGCTCGTGGTCGAGGTGCGTGAGGACGCGCCGAGGGCCATCACGAAGGCGCTCCGGCGCATCGATCATGCCTGTACCCGGCTCGTCACGACGGCGGAGCGTGCGCTGCAGTCCGACATCGTCAGCGCGACGAAGGCCCCGCTCGGGGCACTCGCCCGCCTCATCGAGGGGGTCGACGTACGGACGAAGCTGGAGCTCAGCGCAGTGGTCGTCGGTCCCGACCAGGCGCACGACCTGCGTCGTACGCGTTCCGTCACCATCGACGACATCGACAACGACGACGACATGGAGGCGAACCTCGAGGCGGCCCGGCGGCTGGGCTCGAAGGTCGCGAAGGAGCTGCTCGACGCCGGAGCCGGGAGCCTGCCCCAGCACATCCTCGCCAAGCCCGCACGGACCCCTCGGCCGCGGGTGCTCGTCCAGCGCATCAACGACGAGTTCGACCCGATCCTCGCCGCCGCGATCAGCCGCGCGGGCGGCGACCCCGTCATGGTCACGCTGACCCGGACCATCCCTGCCTCGGACGCCGTTCTGGACGCGGTCCTCGACCGGCTGCCGACGGCGGACCGGGTCGGCATGACGAGCGCGGAGGCTGTCACCCTCCTCGAGAAGCGCGCCCACGAGCGGAAGACGAGCCTCGCGGAGATCCTCGCTGGCACGCCCGTCGCCGCGTTCGGCGCGACGACGAGCGCGGCCCTCGTCGAGGCGTCGGTGACCGTCGACATGCTCCCGTCCCTCGACGCGTCCGTGGGCAACCTGCTCAGCGTCTGGCCGGCCGCTCCGGAGACCGACCACGTGCCGCTCGCCCTGCTGCCCGGCTCGGCGAACGCGTCGCCGCTCCTCGCCGCCGGGCTGCGCGACCTGGGCTGGCAGGCGGAGGACCTCCCCGTGTACGAGCGGGTGACGGCCGAGCCGACGGCCGAGCACGAGAAGGCCATCGAGTCGGGCTGGCCCGAGGCGGTCATCATCACGTCGCGGAGCGCGGCCCAGGCGATCGAGGAGCTCTTCGGCGTACCGCCCAAGGAGGTACGGGTGGTCTGCGTCGGGCGCATCCCGGCTCGCGACGCGACGGCCCTGGGCCTTCACGTCGACGCGGTCTCGCCGTCACCGAAGCCCTCCGCCATCGCCCTGGCGGCCTTGAAGGGTCTCGTGCCGGAGCCGGCCGACGAGAAGACACACTGACCGAGGCTCTCCGGCCGTCGGCGGACGAGGATCTCTCGGTCGAGGCCGAGAGCGGTCTTCCTCGGGTCAGCTCACGCGGGGTCGACGCCTTCGGCGGCAGTCCGGGCGCGCGTCGCCTTCTTCGCGCGCCGGTGCCTGAGGTACTCGATGCCCATGGGCAGCAGGGACACCAGCACGATGAGGACGAGCACGAGGTCGATGTTCGCGCGCACGAAGGCGATGTTTCCGAGGAAGAACCCGAGCAGCGTCACGAGGGCCACCCACACCACGCCACCGATGGCCGTGAAGAAGATGAACCGGCGGAAGCTCATGCGCCCCACACCCGCGACGAGGGTGACGAACGTCCGCACGAGCGGCACGAACCGGGCGAGGATGAGCGCGCGGGACCCGTACTTGTCGAAGAACTCGTGCGTCTTCGTCACGTACGCCGGGGCGAACAGCTTGCGGCCGATCCAGCTCGTGCGCGGCTTGAACAGCGGCGGGCCGATGACGTATCCGATCCAGTAGCCCACGACATTGCCGAGGATGGCCGCGACGGTGAGCACGACGAAGACGACGCCGAGAGTCACGGGCTTGCTCCCGAAGGAGACGGCGCCTTCCGCGGCGAACAGGCCGACCGTGAAGAGCAGCGAGTCGCCCGGCAGGATCGAGAACAGCCCGCACTCGGCGAAGATGATGAACGCCACACCCCACAGCCACCAGTTGCCCAGCATGTGAATGAGGACTGCCGGATCCAGCCACGAGGGCAGCACGAGCGGCGTCAGGGCGAGGGCTGCGATAGAGGACACGAACGCCAGGGTACCGTTCGGTCCATGACCCCCCCGGACGGCGAGGGCGCGCAACCGCCGGGCGACGCGCCGTACGAGGAGTACGCCCCGAGCGTCGGAGTGGGCCCGCATCCCCTGCCGTGGCCGGAGGATCCACGCTACGACAAGGACCTTCTCGCCCGTGGGGACCGGCGCAACGTCGTCGACCGGTACCGGTACTGGACCGTCGAGGCGATCGTCGCCGACCTCGACACCCGGCGTCGGCCCCTGCACGTCGCGATCCAGAACTGGGAGCACGACTTCAACATCGGCTCGATCGTCAGGACGGCGAACGCGTTCAACGTGTCGGGGGTCCACATCCTCGGGCGGCGGCGGTGGAACAAGCGCGGCGCCCTGGTCACCGACCGCTACCTCAGCGTGTACCACCACGCGTCCGTCGCCGACTTCGCTGCGTGGTTCGCCGCACGGGACATCCCGGTGGTGGGTGTCGACAACCTGCCGGGTGCCCGCCCGCTCGAGACGACCGAGCTGCCCGAGTCCGTGTGCCTGCTGTTCGGCTCAGAGGGGCCCGGTCTCACCGAGGAAGCCGTCGCCGCCTGCTCGTACCTCGTCGCGATCGGTCAGGACGGCTCCACGCGCTCGATCAACGCCGGCGCGGCCGCGGCGATCGCCATGTACGCGTGGGGGCTGCGCTGGATCCGTACCGGCTCGTCGCCTGCTCAGCCACGCGGAAGGTGACGAACGTTGCGCCGGCACGATACGTACGGATCTCTCATGAGCGTGGTCGTCCTCTCAGGTTCCCGTTAGTGTTCGGCGTGAGAGCACGCCTGGCCGGGGGTACCGGGGGAGCGGCCGTGCAGGAGGATCGAGAGATGACGCAGCCGACAGGCGCTGGGCTGAACCTGCTCACGGTGGCCGAGGTGGCCACCCTGCTGCGGGTGTCCAAGATGAGCGTGTACCGGCTGATCCACTCCGGCGAGCTCGAGGCCGTACGGTTCGGGCGCAGCTTCCGGGTACCCCAGACGGCCGTCGACGCATACCTGCGGCAGTCGTTCTTCCAGGCCGGCTGAGGTCCGGGACCGCCCGCGAGCCCAGGATTTTCTCAGCCGCGCGCGTTGCAGGTAGTCTTACCCGGCTGGCTGAGCCTGCCTGTCAGGTCGGTGTCGCCATCACACAAAGCACTGTGCACCACTCGTGCACGACGAAAGGTCACCCGTGGGTTCGGTCATCAAGAAGCGTCGCAAGCGCATGGCGAAGAAGAAGCACCGCAAGCTGCTGAAGAAGACGCGCATCCAGCGCCGCCGCGCCGGCAAGTAAGCCGGCATGGCACCCGTCGCGGAGACGACGCCCGAGGTGGCCGGCACGGCCAGGGTCGTCGTGATCACCCGCGACGGATGTCACCTGTGCACGGAAGCGCTCTCGATCGTCGAGGCGGTATGTGCCGACGCGGACGTCGACTGGGTCGCTGTCGACGTCGATGCGGACCCGGAGCTGCGGGCCACCTATACCGACCACGTCCCCGTGACGTTCGTCGACGGACGCGAGTTCTCGGTGTGGGTCCTCGACGCCGACCGGCTACGCTCCGCACTGACTTGACGCGCTGAGAGTCGCTGACCACGCTTTTCACAACGCCGTTTCTTCACGAGGAGGCCGCTTTGGACGTGCCGGCAGGAGATGCCGCTGCGGGCGGCCAGGCGCGCGTCATCTTCGTCGGCGCCGGGCCCGGCGACCCCGAGCTGCTGACCGTCGCCGCGATCTCGGCGATCCAGTCGGCGGAGATCGTCGTCACTGACTCGAAGGCTCTCATCGAGCTCGTCTCGAACCCTCCCGTCGACAAGCTGCAGGCCCGCCTGGTCACCTCGCTCGAGGACCTCGGCCTCAGTGCCGAGAGCACCCCCGCACAGCGAGCGGCCGCGGCCGTCCAGCACGCCCGCGACGGCGAGACCGTGGCCCGCGTGGTCGTCGGTGACCCCTTCCTCGACGCGGACGCCGCGCCCGAGGCCGCGGCGGTCGTACGGCTCGGCTGCTCCTTCGAGGTCGTACCCGGCGTCTCCCTGCTCACGGTCGTCCCCGAGTACGCCGGCGTGAACCTCGCCTCCGGTGGGGTCGTCCAGTTCCTGCCCGGCGCCGTCCGCGAACGCCGCGACTCGACCCCCCGCATTCCCGAGGGCGACCTCGTCATCGCGGTCCGCGCGTCGATGGTGGGCGACCTGGTACGGCGGGCACTCGAGGCGGGACGCAAACGCGACGAGCCGGCGCTGCTCACGCTCAGCGGTGCGAGCATCAGCCAGCGCAGCGTCCATACGACCCTCGGCCAGCTCATCGCGGCGGTCTCCGGCGTGGCGCCCGAGGCGCTCGTCCACATCATCGTCGGCCAGCTCGCCGGTCAGGACCGCTCGGACCTCGACTGGTTCGAGTCGAAGCCCCTGTTCGGCTGGCGCGTGCTCGTGCCGCGAACCAAGGACGGCGGCACGCCGATGACGACCCGGCTGCGCAGCTACGGCGCGGCCTCGCAGGAGGTCGCGACGATCTCCATCGAACGGCCCCGCACCCCGCACCAGATGGACCGTGCGATCCGCGGCCTCGTCGACGGGGAGTTCGAGTGGATCGCATTCACGTCGCCGAACGCGGTGCGGGCGGTACGGGAGAAGATCGAGGAGTACGGCCTCGACGCGCGTGCGTTCTCGGGGCTGAAGGTCGCCGCTGTCGGCGGTGCCACGGCGGACTCGCTGAGCGCGATGGGTATCGAGCCGGACCTCGTCGCCACCGAGGACCCGTCGGCCGCCGGTCTCGGTCAGCTGTTCCCGGACTACGACGAGGCGCTCGACCCGATCAACCGCGTGTTCGTACCTCGTGCGGACGTGGCCACCGAGGCGCTGACTTCGGAGCTCGTGAACCGGGGCTGGGAGATCGAGGACGTCACGGCGTTCCGGACCGTACGTGCGGCCCCGCCGCCCGCCGTGATCCGCGAGGGCATCAAGGCCGGCGCGTACGACGCGGTGCTGTTCTCGTCGTCGTCCTCGGTACGGAACTTCGTCGGCATCGCCGGCAAGCCGCATGCCGCGACGATCGTCGCCGCGATCGGGCCGGCGACCGCGAAGGAGTGCGAGGCGCACGGGCTGCGCGTCGACGTGCTGGCGAACGCGCCCACCGGTGCGGACCTCGCTGACGCGCTCGCGGCGTTCGCGTACCGGCGGCGCGAGTCGCTCGTCGCAGCCGGCCAGCGCGTGACGCGCCCCTCGCAGCGGTCCCGCAGGCGTCGTACGAGCTGATCGAGACGTCGTTCCATCGAACTGCCCGTTATCCGGGGGTGGCAGCTATGCCCGCCCAGGTCATTCCATCGACGTGCACGTCATCTGCCCTGTTCTGATGCCGTATGACGAGCACTTCGATCGAATGACGTCTCCACCATCCGGTCGAGCCCGTCCATAACGTGCATCTCGATGGAATGACGCCTCCCAGGTCTTGAGCTGATGCGACCGCGGAACGCGCCCGGTGAGGAGCCCCGTCACGATCGGCCTGCTTGGCGCCCCGATCCCTCATACGATGCGAGTCGGTGGCGGCGTGAGGGGGCGGTGATGGTCGGCGAGGGCATCGCGGACCTCCTCGAGGCGCCGCCGGTCGACCTGCGTGCCCGTGGCTTCCGTCGCGTGACCCGCGCCCGGCGTGCCTGGGACAAGCGCATCTCCGACGACATCGTGTGGCGCATCAGCATTGACGGTTCTGCCGGGCGTTGGGAGATCGTGGCGGGAGTGGTTCTGACGTTCTTCGATGCTGTCAGGCCATTCACGACGTTGATCCGGGCCCCATACGACTGGGACGAAGAGGTTGTCCGCAACCCTTCTGCCAGGCATGGTTGCGTGTCCATCGCCTGGCCGGTCGAGGGAGGCAGGTCGGGCCTGCCTTGGTCTCACCGGGTCCCGAACGCGAGGCTCGCACGCCTGGTCGAGGAGGAAGTGCTGCCGTACCTGGCGAGGTTCCTGAGTCTGATGGCTGTTCTCGATGAACTTCTGGCAACCAGGGACCGGACCTCATCCAAGGCGCGGGGCGACTCGGCGCGCTACTTCGCCTCCTGCGAGATCGCATTGCTGAAGTGGAGGCTGGGTGACATAGCCGGGGCGGAGGCCGAGCTCGACCGGGCAGCACAGTCCATCGTTCGCCTGGAGTACCCCTCGATAACGCTATGGCCCCCAAGCGCGTGGCGCGCCACGAGCGACGACGATGAAACCCTCAAGTTCGTGGAAGTGACTCTGGGGGAGCAGAAGGCGTACATCGCTGACTTGCGTGA
>DASSQF010000078.1:0-3402 GCA_035702685.1 Propionibacteriaceae bacterium | reverse complement strand
CAGCAACGTGCCCCCGACGAGCAGCAGAGACGAGGGGGTCAACAGCCCCCTGTACCGCGGGCCCGGCGCGTGGGTGCGCGCCGCTGCGGGTCGTGTCGCGCGCTCAGCGCGCCGCTCGGCCGGTGCCGAAGTGATCGCCATCTCGTCCTGGTGCCTCAGGGCCGGTCCCGGAGTCCCGGGGTTGGGCTTCGGTCCGTCCCGGGCGCTGCGCACAGTCGGACGAACCAGCTGAGCGGGGTGACCAGAGCCGAGTAGGACCTGTATGTGACGTCAGGATGACCTAGACACGGCGCAGTGACGCGAAGTTATGGGGACATCCTCACGCGGCCGGGTCCGAGGCGGCCGCGGGCGGCCGTGTCGCACCCGTCGCCGCTGCAGCTGCCGCCTTGTCGAACCACGCTTGACCCAGCCGAGGCCCGGCGTCAGCGGGTCCCGTAGTCGTAGAAGCCCCTGCCCGCCTTCACGCCGGCACGTCCCTCGTCGACGTACCGCTTGAGCCAGGCCGCGTTGGCCAGGAGCTGAGGGTCCTGCGTGACCCGTGCCCAGTAGTCCGTGATGTGCCAGGCGGTGTCGACCCCGACCACGTCGAGCATCCCGAACGGGCCGCGGGGCGTCTTCATCACCGTCGTCCACGCACGGTCGACGTCCTCCACGCTCGCCACGCCGTTGGCGGCCAGCGTGATCGCCTCGCGGTTCAGCGCGTTGTACATGGCGTTGAAGACGTACCCGGCGCTCTCCTTGTGGAGGCGGATCGGCACCTGCCCGATCCGCTCGGCGAACCCGACGAGAAGCTCGACGGTCTCGGGCGACGTACCGGCGTGCGGCATGACGTCGACGAGGTTCGCCGACCAGACGGGCTGGTGGAAGTGGAGGGCTGCGAGCCGGTCGGGGCGGCCGGTCGCGTCGGCGAACATCGACGGCAGCAACGACGACGTGTTGGTCGCGAAGACCGTGCGAGCCGGGCAGTGGCGGTCCAGCTCTCCCAGGACCGCGCCCTTAAGCGCGGGGTCCTCGGGCACGGACTCGGAGACGATGTCCACGTCGAGGGCCGCCGTGCCCGGGTCCGACTCGTACGTGATGCCGGCGACGGCAGCGACGAGATCCACAGCCACGAACGCCGGCTCACCCGCCAGCGCCACCCCCAGTCCGGCGAGCAGCGACCGTGCCCGCGTGAGGGCAGCGGGGTCGGCGTCGAGCATGACGACCGACACTCCGTGTGCCGCGCACTGCAGCGCGATCTGCGAGCCCATCGTTCCGGCCCCGACCACCAGGACCCGTTCCACCTCGTCCGCCCGCATGGCGCCTCCTCCGGCTCACCTCATCCTGACAGGCGGCGTCGGGGCGCGCGGGCGAACGCCAGTGTGCGCTTGAGGTCGCCGCCGTGTGGGGCCGGCCGCCTCGGTGGCCCGCTCAGTCGTCGGAGGCGGGCAGCGCGCTCGCGATGACGGCGCTCAGCACGCCCACCCCGACCGAGAGCGCTGCCAGCCCGTACGCGAGCACGGACGTGAACAGCGAGGCCCGGAGGAAGTTGGCCTGCATGATCATCTGGCGCGGTCCGGCGAGCTCCTCCGCCCGTGCCGTGTCGCCGGCCTGGGTCGCCTGCATCCACTCCTCGCTGATCTCCGCGAACGTTCGTCCCTGTCCCATCCCGAGCGCGTGCTTCTCGATGACCGCGGCCTGGGTCATGGCGGTGACGGGTCCCGCGACCGGCTGGCCTGCGAGCTGGGAGGCGTCCTTGTGAACCTCGATCTTCTGGGCCTTGAGCTGCTGGGTGATCATCGCCCACGCAGCGGCTCCCGTGGTGACGAGCAGAGGCGAGGCGGTGTACAGAGCCGCGCGCTGGAATGTGTTTCCCATGGCAGGTCCTCCTCAGTTGTCGCGCACGATGTCGCGCCCTCGACCCTAGTTCGGGCTGCGCACGGCGCCGCGGGGCCGGAGCCGGATTGACACCTTCTGGAGCGGCTGGGACAGTGACTTCGAAACGTTTCGCCGAAGGGGGGCCCACGTGCCGCCGACGTACAAGGACATCCGTCGGCTGACCGGGCTGTCCCTCGCGACGATCTCCAAGTACTACAACGGCGGCAACGTCCTCGGCCCCAACCGAGAGCTCATCGAGAAGGCCGCCGCGGAGCTGGACTACCAGGTGAACAACGTGGCCCGCGGGCTGCGCAGCCGACGGTCGATGACGGTCGGCGTCGTCCTCGACCAGCTCGCCTCGACGTTCAACACGGCGATCGTGTCGCGGATCGAGGAGCGCCTCAGAGAGGCCGGGTACGGCACGATCATCTGCGACTCGCGGCGGGACGCCGCGGCCCAGACCGACGTCATGCGCTTCCTCGTGGGGAAGATGGTCGACGGTGTCGTCGTGGTCCCGGTCGACGACGACGACACCTTCCTGACCCCGGCACGCGACCGCGACGTGCCGGTCGTCGCCGTGGACCGGCTGGTGCGCGGTACGGACTCGGTCGTCATCGACAACCGCACGGCCATCGCCTCCGCCGTCCGGCTGCTCAGCACGGTCGGCCACCGCACGATCGGACTGCTGGCGGGGCCCGACACCACCTACACGATGCGCGAGCGCCGCGCCGGATTCCGGGAGGCGGTCCAGCACCGCACCGGCATCGCTCCCCGCGCCGAGCTCACAGCGCCCGAGGACGTCAGCATCGAGGGCGGGCACGCGGGCCTCCGCCGGCTCCTCCGTCTGAGCAGCCCGCCCACGGCGGTGGTGTGCGCGAACTACGACCTGACGCTCGGCGCGACGATCGCGCTCAACGACCTCGACCCCGACGCACGGCCGGCCCTCGTCGGCTTCGACAACCTCGAGCTCGCCCGGCTCATCCGGCCGCGGCCGACGCTGGTCACCCAGCCCGTCGAGGACCTGGCGCTACAGGCGGCCGAGCTCCTGCTCCAGCGCCTCGCCGGCGAGGGCCCGGACGGTCCCGTGACCGTCATGCTCGACACCACACTCCTCGTCGGACACGAGAGCACCTCCCCGCTGCGACCGGCCGCCGCGCCTCGATGACGTGACCGGGCCGCTCGTGCGGCCCCGCCCGCGGAGTCAACGCGGAAACGGTTGATATGGGAGGCCCCTCAGTCCTCTTCGAGGCCTCGAACCCGAAAACTGTTGGCCAGAAGGGGGTTCGAGGCGCCCACAGCAACAGTTTCCGCGTTCGGCCATGCGGAGAGAGCCCGGAAGGCCTCCATATCCACAGCTTCCGCGCTCAGAGAGCGGGCGAGGGAACGCTCGAGAGCTCGACTCCGGGACCCGCGCGGCGGGCGGAGCCTGCGACGTCGCGAGGACCGTCAGCCGAAGTACGACGGCGGCCGGGACACGTACGCACCCTCGAGGATCGAGACCTCCTCATTGCTGAGCCGGATCTCGAGCGCGGCGACGGCGTCCGT
>DASSQF010000077.1:0-2993 GCA_035702685.1 Propionibacteriaceae bacterium | reverse complement strand
CCACGGGGCTCGCGCCTGATGGGATCGCGCCCGACGGAGCCTGACGGAGTCTTCGCGGATTCGTACGAGTGGCTCCCTCCAGCGACGGCCTTCGTCCTCCGAAATCGTCGCCATTCGGGCCGGCGCCGGAGCGCCGCGCCTTCCGTCCTCCGAAGTGGTCGCCATTCGGCCCCTCAGGACGCGAATGGCGACCACTTCGGAGGATGCATCGACGATGCTGCTCTCAACCGGGTCAATGGCGACCAGTTCGGGGGACGACGCCCCGCCCTCCGCGACCCTCAGCGCCTCGTCCCGAAATAGTCCTTGAGGAGCGCGGCGCACTCGTCGGCGAGGATGCCGCCGACCACGGCCGGCCGGTGGTTGAGCCGCGGGTCCCGTACGACGTCCCACAGGGAGGCGACCGCGCCCGCCTTGGGGTCGTACGCGCCGAACACGATCCGCTCGACCCTCGCCAGCACGGACGCGCCCGCGCACATCGTGCACGGCTCGAGCGTGACGACGAGCGTGTGGCCGTCGAGGTGCCAGCTGCCGAGCTCCGCGGCGCGGCGGCGCAGCACGAGCACCTCGGCATGTGCCGTCGGGTCGTGCGTGAGCTCGCGCTCGTTGGCCGCGGCCGCGACCAGCTCGCCGGACCCGTCCAGCAGGACCGCGCCGATGGGGACGTCCGTGAGGGACGTACGAGCGGCCGCGATCGCCTCGCGCATCGCGTCGTCCCAGCGGGTCACGCGCCCACTGTCGCACGACCTGTACGACCGCGCGAGGCCGCTCGTCCGTACCTCCCGCGATTCGCGGAGCCCCTCAACCCGCCGCTACACTCTCCCGCGGTGGCGTGTCCGAGCGGCCAAAGGAGCACGCCTCGAAAGCGTGTGAGGGGCAACCCTCCGTGGGTTCAAATCCCACCGCCACCGCCATCCGGGCTCCACCCCGGGCGACGCAGCGCCGTCTCGCTCACGCGGGACGGCGTTCGTGTTTCCGCCCTGCGCTCGGTCCCCGCAATGATCCCGGACCAGCAGGCTTACCCGGCGCGACGGAGCCGGTAGTACGTGGGCGTGAGCCGGCGGAGCGGCCCGGGCAGGCCCGACGTCTCGGCGGGCTCCTCGTCGACGACCGTCCACCCCGGCATCGCCCGCATGAGGTCGGCACCGGTGGCTCCCCGGGGCATCGGGCCACGACCGCCGGTGGCGAAGCACAGCACCAGGACGGACGCGTCCGGGGCCGCGGCGGCCATCATCTGGCCGCCCATCCGTACACGCTGCTCGTCGGAGAGCCCGTGGAAGCAGCCGATGTCGAGGACCAGCGTGTACCCGCTCCCGACCTCCGGGGGCAGGTGCGTGACGTCGCCTTCCAGGAACCTGATGGTCTGGTTCGCCTGCCTCGCCCGTGCCCGCGCTCCGTCGAGGGCGAGGGGCACCGCGTCGACGCCCGTCACCTCCCAGCCTCGCTGCGCGAGGGTGACGGCGTGCGTCCCACGGCCGCATCCGAGATCGAGGGCGCGCCGGGTGCCCGGGTGCTCCCGCTCCTCACGCTCGAAGAGACGCGCCAGCTGGTCCGCGCCACCCCGGCCCGCTCGCTCCCACGGGGTGATGCCCAGCCGGTAGGCGAGTGCGAACCCTTTGACCATGTGAACCTCCGATCGGGTCCCACGGGGCCGATGACGCGATCCAGCGACAGTCGGACGAATGCCCGCATGGTCTCCCTGGCAGCGGACCCAGTCAAGGGACCTCCGGGGACGACGCGCCCACCCAGAGGCTTGGACACGCGACCGCTCGGTGCGCCGAACCCCTGCACGGCTAGGCCAGACCGGGTGCGCGTGCCCGAAAACCGCACTGTTACGGTGTGCGGAGGTAACAGAACGATCGTTCTGATCGGAGGAACCGTGCCGCACCTCGCACTGGGCCTGGACGTCGGGTCGACCACCGTCAAGGCGGTCGTCCTCGAGGGCGGTGCCCTGCGGTGGAGCTCGTACCGGCGTCACAACGCCGACGCCCGGGGTGCCCTCCGCACCCTCCTCGCCGAGGTCTCCGACGCGTACCCCGACGAGCCGTTCCACTGTGCGGTCACTGGCTCGGCAGGGCTGGGCGTGGCCGACGTCATGGGCGTCGAGTTCGTCCAGGAGGTCATCGCCGGGACGGCCGCGATCGAGCGCTTCGAGCCGGCCGCGGACGTCGTCATCGAGCTGGGCGGCGAGGACGCCAAGATCACGTTCCTCCACCCCGTCGTCGAGCAGCGGATGAACGGGACGTGCGCCGGCGGTACAGGGGCCTTCATCGACCAGATGGCCAGCCTGCTCCACACGGACGCCGCGGGGCTGGACGCGCTCGCCGCCGCGTACAGCCACCTCTACCCGATCGCGTCCCGCTGCGGCGTCTTCGCGAAGTCCGACCTCCAGCCGCTCCTCAACCAGGGCGCGGCGCACACCGACCTCGCCGCCTCCGTCTTCCAGGCCGTCGCCACCCAGACGATCGCCGGCCTCGCGTGCGGCCATCCCATCCGCGGCAACGTCGTCTTCCTCGGCGGCCCGCTCCACTTCCTGCCGCAGCTGAGGGCCGCGTACGAACGGGCGCTCGCCGCCCAGGTCGCCTCGTTCACGACGCCGGACGAGGCCCACCTGTTCGTCGCGATGGGCGCGGCCCTGCTGGCCGCCCAGCCGGCCACGAGCCACACGACCACGCTCCGCGGCAGGGCCCAGCGCACCGCCGACCTCGTCCGCCTCCTCGGGCACCGCGTGACGCTCTCCCTCGGCACCTCACGCATGCGTCCCCTGTTCGCCGACGACGCGGAGCGGTCCGACTTCAGCGCCCGTCACCACGCGGTGTCCGTCCCGCGCGCCGACCTGGCCTCTGCCTCCGGGCCGCTGTTCCTCGGCATCGACGCCGGCTCGACGACGGTCAAGGCTGTCCTGCTCACCGCCACCGGAGAGGTCGTCTTCGACCACTACCAGGGCAGCAACGACCCCGTACACGTCTCGCTCGGCATCTTGAGGCGCGTGCTCA
>DASSQF010000076.1:0-13169 GCA_035702685.1 Propionibacteriaceae bacterium | reverse complement strand
TCGGGGCGATGTCGGCGCGGATGCCCAGCTCCTGAGCCGCCAGGGCGATCTGGTCGGCGTGGAAGTAGTGGTCCACGAACCCCGTCACGCCGCACAGGAGCATCTCGGCACAGGCGAGGCGGGCCCCGACCCGGACGCGCTCCGGCGTGAGGTTGACCTCCATCGGCCAGATCTTCACGTTGAACCAGTCCTCGACGCTCACGTCCTCCGCGGCGCCCCGGAACATCACCATCGGCGAGTGGGTGTGGGAGTTCGTGAGCCCGGGGATGGCGAGGAGGCCGGAGGCATCGACGACCTCGCCCTCGCCGTCGAAGGGCTCTCCGGTCGGCCTGACGGCGACGATCTCCCCGTCGAGGATCTCGATGTCGCGGTGCTCGGCGACGGTCACCTCCCCCTCGAGGGGTACCTCGAGCACGGAACAGTCGCGGATCAGTCGTACGGCCACCTCAGGCTCCTCCCGGTGTGCCTGACGCTAGGACCACCCGTGGGCGTTGCACAAACGGGGCCCCAGAGACCCGTACGCAGCGAGCCCCTCAGGGCTTCGCGCGTCTGCGGGCACGAAGGGCGGCGGTCACGGGTACGGCGAGGTGCGCCGGCAGGACGAGGGCGGCGAGGGCCGTGGGCAGGTTGAGCCCGACCCTGCCTTCGGGATGCGCCATCGACCTCTCGGTCGTGAGCGCGGTGGCCGCTGCGAGAGCCGCTCCCGCGGACCCCAGGGCGGGACGGATCATCCGGTCGTCCCCGGTGGCCGGTCGCGTGCCCCACACGGCGAAGCCCGTGGCGAGCGCCGCAGGGAGCAGCGCGAACCCTCGGCCCGACCACCGGTCTGGGACGCCTCTCCTGCCCCAGTGGGTGGGGACGGGTGCGTCCCGGCGCCACGACCGTACGCTCAGGGTGACCGCCGCCGCGGCCCAGGCCAGCGGCACGACGCGCAGCACGGTCAGCAGCCGGGGGTCGACGTCGTCCAGGCTCTCGTCGTCCCAGTCGTCCGGCCGGATGAGGCCCAGCCGTACGGCGACGGCACCCAGGTTCACGGTCCAGCCGAGGCCGAACATCCGCGGTACGAAGATGCGCGCGTCGCTCGGGTCCCAGACCCGGGCCCGTACGGAGGGGTCCGTGGGCCCTCGCGTCTCCCACGGGACGCCGAAGACCGTGGCCTCCTCGCCGTCATCGTCGGACGCGTAGGCGTCCAGCACGGTCGCCGCGTAGTCGTGGGGGGAGCCGAGCTCGTCCTCGGTGGCGCCGTCGGCCAGCGCGGCCTCGAGGTCGTCGAGAGCCGCCCTCCGCTGCTCGGCACGCAAGGACCCGAGCTCCGCCGCGACCCGGTCGACGTACGTCGTCACTCCGATACCTCCAGAAGGGAGTCGAGAGCGTGCACAAGCCCCCGCCATGCCCTGGTGCCGTCGGCGAGGGCCGCCCAGCCCGCCCTGCTCAGACGGTAGTACTTCCGGGGCGGGCCGGCGGTCGACTCCTCCCAGCGCGTGTCGACGAGGCCCGATGTCTTGAGACGCGTGAGCAACGGGTAGACGGTCCCGGCGGACGCGTCGAGGCCCGGTCGCTCGGCGAGCTCCGCGACGATCTCACCGCCGTACCGCTCACGGGCGCGAAGGAGCCCGAGAATCGCCAGCTCCAGTACGCCCTTGCGCAGCTGTGCCACCCTGTCGGACGCCATCGCCCCTCCTTGAGATCGCCGGGTACTAGGTTATGCCTGCTACCTGGCGGGGACAACCGTACGTCCGGTTCCGGACGCACGACGGCCCCGCACCGGTGGGTACGGGGCCGTGCTGTGGGAGCTCTGCGCTCAGGCGGTCGCCTCGTCGCGCTTGCGCTGCGGGTCGACCTGGACGCCGGGGCCCATGGTCGTAGCGACCGTGATCTTCTTCACGTACCGGCCCTTCGAGGTGCTCGGCTTGAGCCTCATGACCTCGTCCATGGCGGCGGTGTAGTTGTCGACCAGCTGGTCGAGACCGAACGACGCCTTGCCGATGATGAAGTGGAGGTTGGCGTGACGGTCGACGCGGAACTCGATCTTGCCGCCCTTGATGTCGGTGACGGCCTTGGCCACGTCCATGGTCACGGTGCCGGTCTTCGGGTTCGGCATGAGACCGCGCGGGCCGAGGACGCGGCCGAGGCGGCCGACCTTGCCCATGAGGTCCGGGGTGGCGACGACCGAGTCGAAGTCGAGGTAGCCACCGGCCACCTTGTCGATCAGCTCGTCCGCACCGACCTCGTCGGCACCTGCCGCGAGGGCGTCGGCGGCCTTCTCACCGGTGGCGAAGACGAGGACCCGTGCCGTCTTGCCCGTACCGTGCGGAAGGTTCACCGTGCCGCGGACCATCTGGTCCGCCTTACGGGGGTCGACGCCGAGCCGCATCGCGACCTCGACGGTCTCGTCGAACTTGGCCGACGCCCCGTTCTTGGCCAGCCCCACGGCCTCGTTGACCGAGTAGAGCTGGTTCGCGTCGCGCGCCTCTGCGGCTGCGCGGTACGCCTTGCTGCGCTTCATGTCTGGTTCCTCTCGTCAGCCGCCTCGTGTGACGGCGTGCCAGGTGTGGTTCGTACGGGCCGCGCAGGCCCTACCACGTGTGCGGACGTCGTACGACGACCGCGGGGAGCGTCACTCGACGGTGACGCCCATGCTGCGGGCGGTGCCCTCGACGATCTTCATCGCGGCGTCGATGTCGTTCGCGTTGAGGTCGGGCATCTTGGTCTCGGCGATCTCACGGACCTGGTCACGCGTGATCTTGCCGACCTTGACCTTGTGCGGGGTCGCGGAGCCGGACTTGAGGCTGGCGGCCTTCTTGATGAGCTCGGCGGCCGGCGGCGTCTTCGTGATGAAGGTGAACGTCCGGTCCTCGTAGATCGTGATCTCGACGGGGATGATCGTTCCGCGCATGGCCTCGGTCGCAGCGTTGTACTGCTTGACGAACTCCATGATGTTGACGCCGTGCGGGCCGAGGGCCGTACCGACGGGCGGAGCCGGCGTGGCCGCCCCCGCGTTGAGCGCGACCTTGACGAGGGCCGCGACCTTCTTCTTAGCAGGCATGGTTTCGGGTCCTTGCTGGTTGGTTCTCTGACCGGGTCACCCCCGGCCGTGGTGTGGGCGCTCCCGCCCTGCGCACTACGACTTCTGGACCTTGCTGAAGTCGAGCTCGATGGGCGTCTCACGGCCCATGAAGTCGACGAGCACCGTCACCTTCTCGTTGTGCGCGTTGATCTCCGTGATCGTGGCGTGGACACCCGCGAAGGGGCCGTCGACCACCATGACGGAGTTGCCGACCGCGAAGTCGGCGACCTCGACCTTCTTGCGCTTGGTCGTCTGCCCGGCCGCCGTCGTCGCCTTCGCGATGACGGAGGGGCTGAGCATCTTGACGACCTCGTCCAGGTCGAGCGCTACTGGGGTGTTGCCGTAGCCGACGAAGCCCGTCACCGACGGCGTGTGCCGTACGGCCGACCAGGAGTCGTCGGTCAGGTCCATACGGACCAGCACGTAGCCAGGGTGGGACGTGCGGGTCACGGTCTTCTTGGCGCCGTTGCGGATCTCGACCGTCTCCTCGGTGGGCACGACGGCCTCGAAGATGAAGTCCTCCATGTTGAGCGCCTTGACGCGGTTCTCGAGGTTCTGCTTCACCCGGTTCTCCATGCCGGAGTAGGTGTGCAGGACGTACCAGTCGCCGAACTTGCTCTGCAGGTCGGCACGGAGGTTCGCCACTGCCGCCTCGGCGACGTCGTCGCCCTCCTCGGCAGCCTCGGTCTCCTCGGCCGTGTCGTCGCCGAAGTCGAGGACGATGTCGTCGGCCGGCTCCTCCGTGTCGTCGGAGAGGTCGAGGTTCAGCTCGACGTCGTCGGCACTGGTGTCCGCCGCGTCGTCATCGCCGAAGGACAGGTTGATGTCCTTGAACTGGTCGTCGGTGGGTTCGTCGGTCATGGTGTCTTTTCCTCTCTCAGCCCAGCGCCTTGAGCAGCAACCAGCCGAACGCGAAGTCCAGCAAGCTCACGAGGGCAATCATGAACATGACGAAGATCAGCACGACCACGAAGTACTGGCTGAGCTGGCCGCCCGTGGGCCAGACGACCTTCCGCAGCTCGGAGATCGACTGCCTGACGAAGGTGACGGGCCCGGTCCGCTGCTCGGTGACGGCGACCGCGGCCTCTTTACGGGTACGGGTCGGTGCGTCCTTCTTCCGGACGGGCGCCTTCGCCGACCGCGGCCTGCGGACGGGAGCCGTGGACGGGGCGGCGACCGCCGCCTCCTCGGCCTCGACCAGCTGGTCGGAGTCCTCCTCAGTCGCGAGGGGGTCGAGCTCCTCCGCCTCGTCCTCGTCAGGCGCGACCTCGTACGGACCGGGGTCGGGGAGGTCGCCGGCGAGCTGCTCGCCCGGGAGGTCCTCCGCGAGCGAGGACTCCGCGTCCTCGCCCGGAGCGGGCACCGCCGAGAGGCTCTCCGTCGTCTCAGCCGTGGCGTCGACCTGGTCGCCGTGCGCCGGCACGGCGGACTCGTTCGGGTCGTGTCCCGAAACGGTCGACTTCCTCTTGGCCACGCACTGTTCCTTCACTTGACGCCGCACCGGCGGGGGCGCCGGGCGGGCTGGCGGGCGCACAGGCGCCCCGAGTTCGTCCTGCTTCGCAGGGCAAGAGGGACTTGAACCCCCAACCTGCGGTTTTGGAGACCGCTGCTCTGCCAATTGAGCTATTGCCCTTCGGTGGCCAGACCGACGGAGGGCGTGCGCCGACCGTGGACTCGTCCACCAAGAGTGTGAGTGTACGGGGTTTGCCGCGCCGAGTCGAACTCGGCTACAGCTCGCACCCGACGAGGACGGGCTCCGGCTGGAGCCTCACACCGAAGCGTACGTCGACGCCGTCGGAGATCTCGCGGGCGAGACGAAGGATCTCGGACGCGGTCGCACCGCCGCGGTTCGTCAGGGCCAGCGTGTGCTTCCCGGACAGCCTCGCCGACCCCGAGCCGTAGCCCTTGCCGAAGCCCGCATGGTCGATGAGCCAGGCCGCGGACGTCTTCACGGTGCCGTCCGGCTGGGCATAGCGCGGGGCCTCCTCAGGCAGGGCTGCGGCGGCCTCCGGGCTGAGCAGGGGGTTGGTGAAGAACGAGCCGGCCGACCACGTGTCGTGGTCGGCGGCGTCGAGAACCATCCCTTTGGAGCGGCGCAGGGCCAGCACCGCCTCTCGGACCTCACCGAGCGGCGCACGGTCGCCCAGGTCGACGCCCAGCGCGCGGGCCAGCTCGGCGTACCGCACGGGCGCCGAGAGCGGGCCCAGCTCGAGCTGGAAGCTCACGTCGACGACGAGGTAGCGCCCCGGGGACTCCTTGAACCGGCTCGTGCGGTAGCCGAAGCCGCAGTCGGACGACGCGAAGGTGACCATCGCGTTCTCGTGCCGATCCCACGTCCGTACCCGCGCGACCGTCTGCGAGACGTCGGCACCGTACGCACCCACGTTCTGGATCGGCGTGGCGCCGGTGGTCCCGGGGATCCCGGACAGCGTCTCGAAGCCGATCCACTCCTGGGACAGCGTGTGACGAACGACCTCGTCCCAGGGCTCACCCGCCGCGACGGTGAGGAAGGCCCCGGCGCAGTCGGAGACGTCCGCCGTGAGGCCGCGTGTCGCCACGAGGACGACGAGGCCGTCGAACCCCTCGTCGGCGACGAGGACGTTGGACCCCGCGCCGAGCACGAGCACGGGCTCACCCCGGCTGTCGGCGTCCCGGACGTGACCGACGAGGTCCGCCTCGGTGCGCGCCGTGACGAGTCGCCGTGCCGGCCCTCCCACACGGAGGGTGGTGAGGTCGGCAAGGAGGTGCGAGTCCGGCTCCGGGGCGGGCGCCGACTGGGACGCCGTGCTCACGACCTCGCACGTCTCGCCCCCGACGGGCCCTCGGATGAGGCCTGCGCCCCTCATCGCGCGGCCGCCGGCGTCGAGACCTCGGCCGTCACCGCGCCGAGCACCTTCTCGCCACCGCACGTGACCTCGACGCTCACCGTCACGGAGTCGTCCGAGACCGCGGTCACCGTGCCGACGCAGCGCAGCTCGACCCCGGTATCGTCGTCGGGCACAACGACGGGCCGGGTGAACCTCGCGGAGTAGGTACGGACGGCCGCCGGGTCGCCCGCCCAGTCCGTCACGACGCGGAGCGCGCTGCCCATGGTGAGCATGCCGTGCGCGATGACGCCCTCGAGCCCGAGGGCGCCGGCCGCGCGGTCGCTCCAGTGGATCGGGTTGAAGTCCGTGGACGCGCCCGCGTAGCGGACGAGCTGCGCCCGCGTGATCCGTACGCTGAGCTCCCCCACGCTCGTACCCACCTCGAGGCTCATGCCGTCTCCCTCGTGTGGATGAACGTGGACGACGAGTCCACGACAGGCTCACCGTCGAGGGTCGCGATCCGTACGGTGACGCCGACGATCTCCATCGCACCGCGGCAGCGCACCTTGTCGACGCTCAGCACTCCCGTGACCGTGTCACCCGTACGGAGCGGACGGTGCCACGTGAAGGCCTGGTCGGCATGGACGACGCGCTGCAGCGCGAGGTCGAGCTCGGGGTCGGAGAACAGGGCGTCCCACGCGGCCGCGCCGAGCACCGCGGCGAACGTGGGCGGCGCGACGGCCGAGTCGCCGGCGTAGGCGGGGTTGGGGTCCTGGAGCGCGGCGGCGAACTCGGCGATCTTCGCGGCGCTCACGGTGTACGGGGCCGTCGGAGGGTACGTACGACCCACGTGGTCGGGGCTGATGGGCACGACCCCCATTCAACGGGTGGTCGGGAGCCAACACAAGCCGCGCCACCGGCGGCGACCCGGAGGCTCGCCGACGACCCGTCCGCCGACGGCGCCCCGGCCCCTCGCCGGGCCCGCCTCCCCCGGCCAGGACAGCGCTCGACGGTACGCTCGTCGCATGTCGATGGAGGACCCCGGGGAACCCGGTGCGCGTCCCGCGACACCGGCGTGGACACCGGCCGGGGCGGCATCCCACGGGGACGCGCCCGAGCAGCCCCGCGTCCCGGAGGGTTCGGGAACGGACGACCTGGCATTCCGCCGCCTCGACGTGCCCGAGGAGCCCCAGCTGCCGGAGGGTCCCGCAGCGGACGACGCGGCGCCCGACGGCGAGCCGGACCTCGAGGAGTTCGACTGGGACTCCTGGGAGCCGTCACCGGGCGCCGAGGAGGGAGCCCCTGCCGAGGAGGTCGACTGGGGCGACTACCCCGCCGGGGACCCCGCTGAGTCCGCTTCCTGGCGCGAGAAGGTCATCGGCGAGAGCGACTGGGCGAGGGACGTCCTCCTCGGCGACCTCGAGTCCCTCGAGCCGATCCCCTCGTCGGCAGACTCACCCGCCGAGGCGCTCGAGGACGAGCGTGAGCTGCCGTCGTCATTGGAGCGTCCGCTCCCGCCGAGCGGACGGCCGTGGCCACCACCGGGCTCCGTTAGCCACGACGTCGTCCACGTGCGTGTGGCGCCATGGGCTCCGTTCACCACCGGTCTGGCGCTGGCTGTCGCGATGATCCTCGTCTCAGCCGCGATCCTCACGCAGACCGGACGGCTCGGGCTCACGCTGTCCGTGCTCACCGGCCAGGTGCCCACGACCGCGGACGCCGTCGTCGACGCCTACCTCTCGGCGGTCTCGCGCGGCGACGCGGCCAAGGCCCTCTCGTACCTCGCCAGCAAGCCGGCCAACCCGATCCTCCTCACCGACGCCGCCCTGCGCACGAGCAGTGCGCACAGCCCGCTGAGCGTGGTGAGCGTCACGCCGGGTGCCAGCACCCTCAGCGGCACCCAGCAGGTCGCCGCCACCTACCGGCTCGGTGACTCCGAGGTCTCGACGGTCTTCACGGCGGCGTTCACCGAGGGCCAGTGGCTGATCCGCGACGACCCCGGACGGATCGGCGTGGGCTCCCTGCGGGCGGCGGGGATCCCGCTGTACGTCGACGGGCAGGAGGTGCCGGACAGCATCGACAGCCTGCCGGCCTTCCCCGGCACGTACGAGCTGGCCACCCGGAGCCCGTACATCGAGTTCGCCTCGCCCGCGACGGTCGTCGTGCGCAGCCCCGACGAGGCCCCCATCATCGGGGCCGTACAGCTGCAGCTCACCGCGGCAGGACGGCAGGCGGCGCTCGACGCGGTGCGCGCAGCCGTGGCGAGCTGCCTGACGAAGAAGGAGCTGCAGCCGAGAGGCTGCCCGCAGAACATCGAGCCCAACCGCGACGAGCCCGTGCTGACCCAGACGATCTCGTACACGAGCGCGAACGACGTCCTGACCGTGTACGAGTCGGAGCTGCGGCTGTCGACCGTCATCGTCTCCTACACGGCCCACTGGAGGATCGACGCCAAGGTGGAGGTCGGCGGCGTTCCCCGTGACAACTCATACTCCTGGGACGTCAGCGCCCTGTGGAAGGTCCTCCTGACGTCCGAGCACCCCACAGCGGAGCTCGGCAGCTGAGGGCGCAGCACAACGGCCGGACCCCGACGAGGGATCCGGCCGCTGGGTGTTGCTTCAGGTCAGCGCGTCTCGCGGTGCGCCTGGTGGACGCCGCAACGCGGGCAGAACTTCTTGATCTCCAGACGATCCGGGTCGTTGCGCCGGTTCTTCTTGGTGATGTAGTTCCGCTCCTTGCACACGGAACACGCGAGCGTGATCTTGGGCCGGATCTCGGAGCCCTTCTTGGCCATGTCTCATCCCTCGTGTTGTGCCGTACCTGTGTAGCGGGAACGGGACTTGAACCCGTGACCTAACGATTATGAGCCGTTTGCTCTACCGTCTGAGCTATCCCGCCGTGGAGCCCCCATGCGGAATCGAACCGCAGACCTTCTCCTTACCATGGAGACGCTCTGCCGACTGAGCTATAGGGGCCAGCCGCCGCCCAAACATACACGACCCCTGTGGCGAGGAGCGAATCGGTGGGCGCAGCGCTCCGTCCGCGGCGCCGTACAGGTCCGCCGGAGGCCCGGGAACGACGACGGCCCGGGACCTGTGACGGTCCCGGGCCGAGGTGGTGGCAGGTGTAGGGTTCGAACCTACGTAGGCTGAGCCGACGGTTTTACAGACCGCTCCCTTTGGCCACTCGGGCAACCTGCCAGGCTGGCGGACCAGCGGCCGAAAGACTAGCAGCCGTCCCTCGCCGGTGCCGAATCGATCCCCTGGTCGCGGTGACAGCGCGCCGGTACGGATGTCCCTAGGCTGTGGCGGAGGTTCCTACGGAAGGACGCACCACCATGGCCACGCCCCACATCAGCGCCGAGCCCGGGCAGATCGCACCGCTCGTCCTCATGCCCGGAGACCCCCGCCGGGCGGAGAAGATCGCGAACGACTTCCTCGACGGCGCCGAGAGGGTCTCCGACGTCCGCGGCATCTCGTGCTTCACCGGCACGTACGACGGCACGCCGATGAGCGTCATGGCCTCCGGGATGGGCCTGCCGTCCCTGTCGATCTACGCGACGGAGCTGTACAAGTTCTACGGCGTGGAGCGCATCGTCCGCGTCGGCACGTGCGGTGCGATGCTCGCCGAGGTCGAGGTACGGGACGTCGTCATCGCGTCCGCCGCGCACACGAACTCGTCCGTGCCGTCGCTGCTCGTCCCGTACGCCACGGTGTCGCTCGCCCCCAGCCCGTACCTCCTGCGCGCCGCGATGAACGCCGCCGAGGCCCACGAGGGGCTCCGCTGGCACGTCGGCCCCGTGTACGCGAGCGACCACTTCTACGGCGGCGACCCGGCCACGACCGAGAAGCTCATCGCGCTCGGCACGAAGGCCGTCGAGATGGAGGCTGCGGGCCTGTACGCGGTCGCGCTCACCCAGGGCAAGGAGGCCCTCACGGTGCTCACCGTGTCGGACCACCTGACCTCCGAGAGCCCCGAGCTGACGGCCGCCGAGCGCGAGGACTGCTACCGCTCCATGGTCGCCATTGCGGCCGCCGCACTGCGCTCCTGACCCTCACGGCGGGGGTGCCCGGAACGCCTCCTCAGGGAGAAGGTCACAGTCTCATTGCGGCTCGTCGGGGCTGCTTGACTGCCCCCACGCCCGCCGATTGACTCGGCGGAGGGCGCGGAGAGGTCGCTCGATGCGCGGGGAGGAATCTATGGTCGCCGGTGGGCGCGTGGCCGTGGTCGGCAGCGCCAACCTGGATCTCGTGACGGTCACCCCGACCCTGCCCCGTCCCGGTGAGACCCTCCTCGCGACCTCGTACTCGGAGGGGCCGGGCGGCAAGGGCAGCAACCAGGCCCACGCCGCCGCACGCATGGGCGCCCACGTCGCGTTCGTCGGCCTGCGCGGGGACGACGCCGCCGGCACGTACCTGGCCAAGGCCCTGGCGGACGAGGGCGTCGACGTCTCCACGTTCGGCGTGACCGAGGGGCCCTCCGGGAGGGCCCTCGTCATGGTCGACGCCGCCGCCGAGAACTCGATCATCGTCGTCGCCGGCTCCAACGCGAAGCTGTCGGCGAGCGACATCGCGCGCGCGGGCGAGGCCGTACAGGGCGCGGACGTCGTGGTCTGCCAGCTCGAGATCCCTCTCGACGCCGTCCAGGCCGCCCGTCGCGCGTGCACGGGCACGTTCGTGCTGAACCCCGCACCCGCCCGCGTGCTGCCCCCCGACCTTCTCGCCGGTACCGACGTGCTCGTCGTCAACGAGACCGAGTACGAGACGGTGCTCGGCCAGCCCCTCCCCGAGAGGCTCGACGACATCGCGGAGGTCGCCGCGAGGCCGGGAACCCCGCGGACGATCGTCGCGACGCTCGGCCCGCGCGGAGCTGCGGTCTGTACGGACGGGACCGTCACGCTCGTCACCCCGCCCCCGGTCACCGTCGTCGACTCGACAGGAGCCGGGGACACGTTCGTGGGTGCCCTTGCCGCAGAGCTCGCACGCGGTGACGACGTGCTGACCGCGGCCCGTACGGCGGTCGTGGCCGCCTCGCTGTCCACGCAGAGTCTCGGAGCAGTGTCCGGAATGCCCCGCCGCGACGAGGTCGTACGCCACGTCGCGGAGTCCACAAGCCCGGAGCCCGCCTAGGGCAGGCCCGTCCCTCACCACCCGGCCGGCAACCGGCCACAGTCACAAGGAGAAACACCACACATGAAGCGCCAACTGAAGCTGGGCCTGGCGGCACTGTCCGCGCTCGCCCTCGCCCTCACGGGCTGCTCCTCGTCGAGCAGCACGGGGAGCCCGTCCGCGAGCGCGAGCGGATCCGGGAAGCTCTCCGTCGTCAGCGTCATCAACGGGACCCTGGGCGACGCCAGCTTCTTCGACAGTGCCGAGACGGGCATGACGAAGCTCAAGGCCGAGGGCCACAAGACGCAGACGATCCAGTCGGACGCCAACAACCAGACGTCGTGGAAGCAGAACACCGAGTCCGTCTCCGGCAAGTGGGACCTCGTCGTCGTCGGCACGTCCCAGATGGTCGACATCCTCAAGGAGATCGCTCCGAAGTACCCGAACCAGAAGTACATCATCTACGACGACGTCGTCGCCGCCCCGAACGTCGCGTCCATCACGTTCAAGCAGAACGAGGGCTCGTACCTCGCCGGCGTGCTGGCCGCTCTCGCCACCACGAACAAGGCGAAGTTCCCGAACGCGTCGGGCTCCAAGGTTGTCGGCCTCGTCGGCGGCATGGACATCCCGATCATCAACGACTTCGTCGCGGGCTTCAAGAAGGGCGTCGAGACCGTCGACCCGAGCGTCCAGGTCAAGGTCGGCTACGTCGGCAACTTCACCGACTCCGACAAGGGCTACTCGATCGCCAAGTCGATGTTCGAGCAGGACAAGGCTGACGTCGTGTACCAGGTCGCCGGTGGCGCCGGTGCGGGCGTGCTCAAGGCTGCGAAGGACACCGGCCGCTACGCGATCGGCGTCGACTCCAACCAGAACAAGCTGTACCAGGGCTTCATCCTCGCCTCCATGCTGAAGAACGTGGGCGACGGCATCCACACCGCGGTGCTGGCCGCCGACGAGGGCAAGCTCGAGTACGGGAAGACCACGTCGTACGGTCTCAAGAACGGCGGCGTCGGCCTCACCTTCGCCGACAACGGCAACATCGTCCCGGCGGACATGCAGGCGAAGATCCAGGACTACGCCCAGCAGGTCTCGGACGGCAAGATCACCGTACCGACGACGATCAGCTGACCAACCCGTGCATGATGAGGGGGCCGGGCTTCGGCCCGGCCCCTGGCATCTGTCCTGAGCCCACCGAGGGAGCCTCATGACCGCTCCGCTGCTCCAGCTGCGCCACGTCACCAAGACGTTCGGCTCGCTGGTCGCGAACGACAACGTCGACCTGGACGTCTACCCGGGCCTCGTCCACGCCCTCGTGGGCGAGAACGGCGCCGGCAAGACGACCCTCATGTCGATGATCAACGGCACCGGCGCGCCCGACTCGGGCACCATCATCTACGACGGCAAGGAGGTCTCGATCACCTCGCCGCAGCAGGCCGCCGCGCTCGGCATCGGCATGGTGTTCCAGCACTTCAAGCTCGTCGGCTCCCTCACCGTCGCGGCCAACGTCTTCCTGGGCCGCGAGATCACCAAGAACGGCCAGCTCGACACCGAGGCGATGGAGGCCGAGGTCCACCGCCTCTCGTCACGGTTCGGCCTTGCGGTCGACCCCACCGAGACCACCTCCGAGCTCAGCGTCGGCGAGCTCCAGCGCGTCGAGGTCCTCAAGGCCCTCTCCCACGAGACGAGGCTGCTGATCCTCGACGAGCCGACGGCGGTCCTGACCCCGTCGGAGACCGACGACATGTTCGTCGTCATCCGCGAGCTGGCGAAGGCCGGCGTGGCGGTCATCTTCATCTCCCACAAGCTCGACGAGGTCCTCGCGATCGCCGACGAGGTGACGGTCATCCGGGACGGTCGCGTCATCGACACCGTGCCTGCGGCCGGCCTCACCAAGGAGCGGATCGCCACGATGATGGTGGGCCGCGAGGTGCTTCTCCGCATCGAGCACTCGCCGTCCCACCCCGCCGACACGGTGCTCGAGGTCGACGACCTCACCGTCGTGGACGAGCGCGGCGTCACGGCCCTCGACCACGTGAGCCTGTCCGTACGTGCCGGTGAGATCGTCGGCATCGCCGGCGTCGACGGGAACGGCCAGTCGGAGCTGCTGGAGGCCATCGCCGGCCTCGACAAGCCCTCGTTCGGCACCGTGAAGATCAAGGGCGCCGACATCACCAAGGCGTCCGT
>DASSQF010000075.1:0-2384 GCA_035702685.1 Propionibacteriaceae bacterium | reverse complement strand
CCCTCGACCCCGGGTCGGCCAAGGAAGCCTGTCCCGGACTCGGGGAGCACGGACACGTGGACGGGCACATCGGGACCGCCGTCTGCGAGCGGCGGCTGTACCGCCAGCACCGCCGCCTCGACGTCCTGCGTCGAGCTCGGCAGGTCACGCCCCCAGTGCACGACCTCCGGCAGTCCGTCGTCCCTCACGACCATCCACAGCGCGACGCCCTCGGCGCTCAGCGCGATGGTGGAGTCACTCATCCCGGCCTCCTCATCACCTCCGGCCAACCTAGCGGCGACCTGCGACGGGGTGGCGGACGCACACCGAGTGTCAGGCGCCTCGGCCGATCCCCCGCGGGATGCGCGCCGGCTCCCACCCGAGCAGCTGGGTGGCGGTCTCGAACGCGTACCGGTCCGTCATGCCGCCGACGTACGCGACCACCGTCGTCACCCAGGAGTCGTCCTCCCCCACGGCGACGGCGTTCTCGGACGGCACGTGCTCGGGGTGCTCGAGGTAGTGGTCGACGAGGCCGCGCAGGACGGCGATCACGGCCTCGGCCTGTGCGACGGACTCGGGACGGGTGTAGATGCGCTCGTAGTTGAACTGCCTCAGCCCCGCGAGCGCCGCCGCGGCCTCCTCGTCCATCCCGATCCGCCCGGTACGGACCGAGCTCGACATCACCGCGTGGATGAAGGTGCCGAGCTGCTCCGAGCGGGTCCCGCCACACACCGCCGCGACCTCCGCAG
Organism: Propionibacteriaceae bacterium; assembly: GCA_035702685.1. Taxonomy (GTDB): domain Bacteria; phylum Actinomycetota; class Actinomycetes; order Propionibacteriales; family Propionibacteriaceae; genus Fen-668. Next base: position 1,656 of record DASSQF010000075.1, on the reverse strand, counting down.
GGAGGTCCTCGGGACGCACGATCCCAGCGGACACGGCGTCCTCGAAGTCGTGGGCGCAGTAGGCGATCCGGTCGGACCACGAGACGATCTCGCCCTCGACGGTCGCCGGCGCAGGCCGCGACCAGGAGTGGTTCCGGATCCCGTCGAGCGTCTCGCGGCACAGGTTGAGAGGGGCGAGGACCACGTTCGCTCCCCAGGGCCCGTGGTCGTACCCGGCAGGCAGGTATGGGTCGAACGCGTCCTCGGAGGCGTGTCCGCCGGGTCCGTGGCCGCAGTCGTGGCCCAGGGCGATGGCGTCGGCGAGCGTCACGTTCGCTCTCACGCCCCGCGCGATCGACGTGGCGACCTGGGCGACCTCGAGCGCGTGCGAGAGGCGGGTCCGCTGGTGGTCGTGCGGGTAGACGACGACCTGCGTCTTGCCCGCCAGCCGCCGGAACGCCGCGGAGTGGACGATGCGGTCGCGGTCGCGCTCGAAGCACGTGCGCTCGACGCTAGGCTCCTCGGGCCTGGCCCTGTCCCCCGCTCCGGCCGCACGTGCCGCCCCTGGAGCGAGGTGCGCGTCCTCCCACGCCTCCCGCTCCTCGCGGAGGACGAGACGCTCGGTGTCGAGCCGGGCGTAGGTGTCCTGGTGCGCGTGGACGGTCTCCCCTGCCGCATGACCCGCCATCGTCGACGCCCAGGTCCTCGCCCGCTCGGTCTCGCTCACGAGGCCACTGTCGCAGATGCCTCCGACGCCGAGACGGGTTCCGTCATGCTGCGGTCAACGGCGACGCGTCCGCGCGTCAGCCCCCGGACACGTCCGACTCGGCGTCGGCGAGGTCGACGGTCTCGTCGAGCACCTGCGACTCGAGCCAGCCGTACGGGACCGTCACCCGCTCTCGCGGGGAGCCCTGTCGGCCTCGCGGGGTGCCGACCTCGCCCACGGGGAACGGCGTGCTCGGGTCGAGCCCTGCGAAGAGGTCGTCGAGCTCGGCGAAGGAGGAGACCATGCCGAGCGCGTGGCGCAGCTCGCCACCCAGGCCGAACCCCTTGAAGTACCACGTCATGTGCTTGCGGAGGTCGGTCAGCCCGTACCGCTCCCCGTGGCTCTGCGCGAGCAGCTCGCCGTGCCGGCGGACCATCGCCATGACCTCGCCGAGCGTCGGCAGCACCGGGCCGTCCTCCGCCGCTCCGGGCCGCAGCCGTGCGGCCAGGTCACGGAACAGCCAGGGCCGGCCGAGGCAGCCGCGGCCGACCACCACGCCCGCCGCGCCGGTCTCGCGCATCATCCGTACCGCGTCGTCGGCCTCCCAGACGTCACCGTTGCCGAGCACGGGGATGTCGACGGCGTCGACCAGGCTCGCGATCGCCTCCCAGTCCGCCTCGCCGCCGTACGCCTGCGCGACCGTCCGGCCGTGGAGCGCGACGGCCGCGACGCCGGACTGCTCGGCGATGCGACCCGCGTCGAGGTACGTGAGGTGGTCGTCGTCGATCCCCTTGCGGGTCTTCATCGTGACCGGCACGCCGTACGGCTCGGCCGCCTGCACCGCCGCCCGCAGGATCGCCTCCAGCCGGTCACGCTTCCACGGGAGCACCCCGCCGCCGCCTCGCCGCGTCACCTTGGGCACCGGGCAGCCGAAGTTGAGGTCGACGTGGTCGATGCCGAGCTCACCGCAG
>DASSQF010000074.1:0-5715 GCA_035702685.1 Propionibacteriaceae bacterium | reverse complement strand
GTGTGCTTGAAGACGTTGTCGAGCACGACGTCGAGCCCCGCACCGAGCTCCGCGGCGCCGACGGCCACCTCGGCCGGCGTGTCGCACAGGTCGACCAGGAAGGGGCGGTCCTGGGAGGCCGCCAGGACGGACCAGAACTTCGCACGGTCTCGTACGACCTGAGCCGCGTCGCTGCGGACCGGCGCCCGGCGCCGGTGGGACCGTGCCGCCTCGATGACGGTGTCGACCGCCGCGACGAGGTCCGCGACATGGGAGTCCATGCGCTCCCGCTCCTCCGGGTCGGCGAGCGTCTCGGCGTCCAGGCGTAGCGCGGTGATGGGCGTCCGGAGCCGGTGCGAGAGGTCGGCGATGAGCTCCCGCTCGTCGGCCAGGAGGTTGTCGACCTGCTCGCCCAGCTCGTTCAGGACGTTGCCGACGGACCGGACCTCGCCCGGCCCGGACGGCTCCACCCGTGCGGTGAGCTCGCCGGCGCCCAGCCGCTGGGCCACGTCCGCCAGGTCGCTCACCGAGCGGGACAGCCCGGAGGCGATGCGGTAGCCCGCGAGGGCCGTGACGAGGAGCAGCGCCACGCCGACGCCCGCGAGCGCGAGCCAGGACCGGAGGACCCCGGCGTGCAGCTGGCTGTCCGGCACGAACGTACGGACGACGGTGGTCCCACCGGCGCCCGCGACCGGCACGAGCACCTCCGCACCGCCGGCGGTGCTGGCCGTGAACGCGCGACCTGTGCGGGCGAGCTGGACCGAGGCGCTCAGTGCGGCCGGCTCGCCGAGGGTCTGGCCGGACGGGGTGAAGACGGTCGTACGGCGCTCGCCCGAGTTCACGTCGGTGAGGGTCGCGGACAGCCGCTGGGTGTCGCCGACGAACAGGGCGACCTGCTGGGCGTCCTGGCGACCGGCGGACAGCGCCCGCTCCTCCGTGAGCGACTGGGCCATGATGCCGAGCGGCACGAGGAAGGCGATGAGCACGATGGAGGTCACCGCCAGCCCGTACCGGACGAGCAGCCTTCTCACGAGGGGGCGACCAGCTTCACGCCCACACCCCGCACGCGGTGGAGGTACCGGGGGTTGTCGGCGGACTCGCCGAGCTTGCGGCGCAGCCAGTGGAGGTGGACGTCGACGGTCTTGTCGGCGCCGCCGTACGGCAGGTGCCAGACCTCGGCGAGGATCTCGCGCTTGGAGATCACGACGCCGGGCCGCTGGGACAGGTACAGGAGCAGGTCGAACTCCTTGGGGCTGAGCTCCAGCTCCTTCCCGTCGAGCGAGACCGTACGGGCGAGCTCGTCGATCACGAGGCCTCCCACGACGACGGGCCCTGTGGGCGGCTCGGTCTCCACCCGGCGCAGGACGGCTCGGATCCGGGCCTCGAGCTGGTCGGCGGCGAAGGGCTTGACGAGGTAGTCGTCGGCGCCGGCGTCGAGGGCGCCGACGATCTCCGGCCCCTCGTCTCGCGCGCTCACGACGATGACCGGGACGTTGCTCACCGCGCGGATCATGGCGAGGAGCGCGCGGCCGTCGAGGTCCGGCAGGCCGAGGTCGAGCAGCACGACGTCGGGCTGCTGGGCGATGATCTGCTGCAGCCCCTCGAGCGCGGTCGGGGTCGACATGGTGGAGTGTCCCCGTGCGGTGAGGGCCCGGATCTCGGCCGTACGGATCGTCGCGTCATCCTCGATAATCAGCACGTTGGACACGACCCGACGCTATGGCATGGAGTTCCCGCCTGCGAGCATGTCGAGTCATCCGGTGCGGATTTCTCGGCTCGTTAACCGCGCCTTTCCGGCGTGTCGGCGAGGATGGTCACGTGGCTAAGGGATCTGGTCGGCGCATCACCGCGGTGGCCGCCGCCTCCTGGCTCGTCGCGACGCTGGTGACGAGCCTCGTGGTGTGGCGCGCCGTCGCTGTGTTCACCGACGGCGAGTCCACGGACGTGCTGTCGGCACCGCAGGTCTCTGCCCGCCTCGGCAGCGCGACGGCGACGCCTCGCCCGACCTCCGCCGCGCCCACGTTCACGCCGTCTCCGTCGCGGTCGAGCGTCGAGACGACGACGCGGTCGTCATCCGAGACGTCCGAGAGCAGCCCGGCGAGCCAGGTCTCGCCGCAGACCTCCAGCGCCGTACCGACGGTCGCCGCGACCCCGGTCGTCCGTACGTGGACCGTCGCGGGGGGCTCCCTGTCCGTGTCCTGCCAGGGCCAGGTCCTCACCCTCGTGTACGCGAGGCCGCAGGATGGCTGGCGCGTCGAGACCGAGCACCACGGCTCGGACAGGGTGGACGTGGCCTTCGAGCGGGTGGGTCAGGGCACCGACGTGCGGGCAGCCTGTGTGAACGGCGTGCCCCAGCAGACGACCGTCGCCACCCAGGGCGACCACTGACGGGCCTCCGGCCAGGAGCCTGAGCGGCCGGTCTCGAGAAGGCTGAGCTCCCGCTCCGAGCCTTGGGGTCCGCCGCCTCCTTTCTCGATCGATCGTCTGCGGCGGCGATCCCTCACGCGCATAGTGGTCGTGGGGGCGGGGGCACGGGGGCCGCGCGCGCCCGGACGGAGTCACCATGAACGGGCAGTGGGACGAGACGTACGACGTCGTGGTGGGCGGGACGGGGGTGGCCGCGCTGTCGGCTGCGGTGACCGCAGCCGATGCTGGCCTCAGGGTCCTCATGCTCGAGAGCACGGAGCGCTGGGGCGGGAGCAGCGCGATGTCCGGCGGCGGCCTTTGGCTGCCCGACAACCCGCTCATGCGGCGCGACAAGGCGGGCGACTCGCGCGAGGAGGCCCTCGCGTACCTGGAGGCGACCGTGGGTGACGCCGGTCCCGCGACGTCGCGCGTACGCAAGGGGGCCTTTGTCGACAACGTCGGCGGCTTCGTCGACCTGGCGGAACGCCTCGGGGTCCGGTTCGCGCGGGCCGCCGACTACCCCGACTACTACCCGGAGCTGCCGGGCGGCAAGATCGGCCGCGCCCTCGAGGTCGAGCCGTTCGACGTCCGAGCCATCGGCGAGTGGTGGGCGACGTCGCGGGGCCAGGACGGTGTGCCTGCCCCGGTCAAGACCGACGACTTCTGGCTCCTCAGCCGGGCGTGGTCCACGCCGGGCGGCCTGCTGCGCGGTGCGCGGGTCGTCGCACGTGTCCTCGGCGCCGTGGCGCGACGCCAGAAGGCGGTCGGGATGGGCGCGGCGCTCACGGCCGCGCTGCTCCAGGTCGCGCTCCGGCTGGGCGTCGAGGTCCGCCTGTCCTCGCCGGTCACCGGCCTCGTCAACGACGACGACGGCCGCGTGACCGGCATCCGCACGTCGCAGCGGGGGACCGTCCGTACGATCGGCGCCGGCCGTGGCGTCGTCCTCGCGGGCGGCGGCTTCGACCACAACGTCGAGTGGCGGGAGCGGTACCACGGCGTCACGGGCGCCGACTCGTCCGGCTCGCTCGGCAACGTCGGCAGCGCCATCGAGGCCGGCATGAGGGTCGGCGCCGCGATCGACCTCATGGACGACGCCTGGTGGGGCGCCTCGGTCCCGTCGCCCATGCCTGACGGCTCGGCGATGTTCCTCGTCAGTGAACGGTCGATGCCCCATTCGATCATCGTCGACGCGGCAGGCACGAGGTTCGCCAACGAGTCGGAGTCGTACGTCGACCTCGGCCACCACATGTTCGCCCACCACGCGCTCGTACACGGCCGCTTCTGGATGGTCAGCGACGCGCGGCACACGCACCGGTACCTGCGCTCCTACGCGATGGACCCCCGAGCCGTGAAGGCCATGGAGGCGAACGGCATCCTCGTCAAGGCGCCAACGCTCGCCGGCCTCGCAGGCCGCATCCGGGTGGACGCTGCCGCGCTGGCCGTCACCGTGGAGCGCTTCAACGGCTTCTGCCGTACCGGCGTCGACCAGGACTTCGGCCGGGGGAACTCGGCGTACGACCGCTACTACAGCGACCCGCTGGTACGCCCGAACCCGAACCTCGGCACGATCGAGAAGGGGCCGTTCACCGCCGTCCAGGTGGTCCCGGGCGACCTCGGCACGAAGGGCGGGCTGCTCTCCGACGAGTACGCGCGGGTCCTGAGGGAGGACGGCTCCGTCATCGACGGGCTGTACGCGAGCGGCAACTGCTCGGCGTCCGTGATGGGCCGCACCTACCCCGGTCCGGGGTCGACGCTCGGTCCCGCGGCCGTGTTCGGCTACGTCGCGGCCCGTCACATCGCGACGAGCTGAGGGCGGCCCACGCGACCTGCGACCCGGGGGGCCTGCGTCCGTGGGCGCGGCGGCCCCGCCGGTGCGAGCCTTGTTAGGCTGATCCCCGTGCTGCGTGGAGACGGACGACTGACGGACGAGCGCGACACCGACTCACCTGGACCCCGCGACGCCTGCGGGGTCTTCGGCGTCTGGGCGCCGAACGAGGAGGTCGCGAAGCTGAGCTACTACGGCCTCTACGCGCTCCAGCACCGCGGCCAGGAGTCGGCCGGGATCGCCGTGAGCAACGGCAGCCGGATCATGGTCTTCAAGGACATGGGTCTCGTCTCACAGGTCTTCGACGAGTCGACGCTCGCCTCGCTCACGGGCCACCTCGCGATCGGCCACACCCGCTACTCGACGACCGGCTCGAGCACGTGGAACAACGCGCAGCCGACGTTCCGCTCACTGGAGAACGGGAACCTCGCGCTCGCCCACAACGGCAACCTCACGAACACCGACGAGCTCGAGGCGCTGCTCCACGAGCGGGACTCCGCAGAGCCCGTGCCGCACAAGGTGTCGCTCGACTCCACCAACGACACCTCACTCGTCAGCGGCCTGTTCGGCACGTACAAGGGCGTCACGCTGTGGGACGCCGCCCTCGACCTGCTGCCGCGGCTGCGCGGCGCGTACTGCCTCGTCTTCATGACCGAGAAGGCCCTCTTCGCGGCGCGCGACCCGCAGGGCATCCACCCGCTCGTCCTGGGCCGTCTCGAGAACGGCTGGGTCGTGGCGTCCGAGACCGCCGCCCTCGACATCGTCGGCGCGACGTTCACCCGCGAGATCGAGCCCGGCGAGATGATCCAGATCGACGAGTCCGGCGTGCACTCCGTGCGGTTCGCCGAGGCGCACCCCAAGGGGTGCCTGTTCGAGTACGTCTACCTGTCGCGTCCCGACACGCGCATCGCCAACCGTCGGGTGCACTCGGTGCGTGTCGAGATCGGCAGGACGCTCGCGATGGAGCACCCCGTGGACGCCGACCTCGTCATCCCGGTGCCCGAGTCCGGCACGCCCGCCGCGATCGGCTACGCGGAGGCGTCGAGAATCCCGTACGGGGTGGGGCTCGTCAAGAACTCGTACGTCGGTCGCACGTTCATCCAGCCCTCCCAGACGATCCGGCAGCTCGGCATCCGGCTCAAGCTCAACCCCCTCCGCGACGTCATCGCCGGGAAGCGGCTCGTGGTCGTGGACGACTCCATCGTGCGCGGCAACACGCAGCGGGCGCTCGTCCGGATGCTGCGGGAGGCCGGTGCGGCCGAGGTGCACGTACGGATCAGTTCGCCGCCGGTCGAGTGGCCCTGCTTCTACGGCATCGACTTCGCGACGCGCGCCGAGCTCATCGCGCCGGGCATGTCGGTCGAGGAGATCACCACCTCGATCGGCGCCGACACGCTCGGCTACATCTCCCTCGACGGGCTCGTCGCCTCGACGGGCATCGCGAAGGACCGGCTGTGCCGGGCCTGCTTCGACGGCGAGTACCCGATCCCGCTGCCCGAGGTCGT
>DASSQF010000073.1:0-8973 GCA_035702685.1 Propionibacteriaceae bacterium | reverse complement strand
GTCACGCTGGCGATCGGCAACCTCGCCGTACCCATGGCCATCGGGCGGCAGTTCCAGCACCGCGCTGAGCTGCTGACCGGCGCGTACGCGCTCACGACGAACGTCGTCGTCACGGCGACCACCGCCCTCGCCGTACCGGCGGCGCTCGTCGTCGGCTGGCGCTGGACCGCCGCCTCCACCGGCGTGCTGCTGGGGCTCGTGGTGCTCGCGGTGTGGGTGATGGTGTACCCGCCCGGGGCGCCGGGGGCGCGCGGCTGGATCCGGCGGCGTGCGGGACATCCGGAGCTGGGCCTCGCGGGGACTGCGGCGACCGAGCACCGCCCGAGTCCCTCCCGTACGCGCCTCACCGTCCTCGTCAGCGTCGCGTTCGCGGGGCACACCTTCGCGTACTACGTCATGACGTCGTGGTTGCCGTCCGCGCTCGCGGAGCTCCAGCACATGAGCGGCTCGGCGGCCGGAGCAGCCGCGAGCCTGTTCCAGGGTGCGGGGGTGCTCGGGCCGGTCCTCGTACCCTTCCTCGCCGCTGTGGGCTGGCCCAGCCGGCGCATCGTCGTGCTCATGGGGCTCGCCTGGATCCTCATGCCCGCCGGAATGCTCCTCGTGCCCTCGTGGTGGGTGGCGTGGTGCGTGTTCGGCGGCATCGCGCAGGCCGGCTTCTTCACTGCGGTGATGTCGGTCGTCATCCGGCAGTCGCGCAGCGTCGACGAGAACCGGCGGACGACGACCGTCATGCAGACCGTCGGCTACTCGGTGGCAGCGATCGGCCCGTTCGTCACCGGGTGGATCCACCAGCACGTGGCGGGCTGGACCGTACCGTTCGCGCTCGTCCTCGCCGTCACCGTCGTCATGCTCGCTGCCGCGATCCTCGCCGTCCGGCCAGCGCCGGCCCAGGTGTCGCGGGTCGCGTGAGCGAGCGTGCTACCCACGCGTCGACCCCACCGACCTCGACGCACCTCGTGGTCCGGACGGGCGCGTGAGCCGGCGGACGGCGAAGGCCTCGTAGCCCGCGGACGGCGAAGGCCTCGTGGGCCGCGGACGGCTGCGGGCCCCGGGGCCGCAGTCTCCGATGCACCGTCGCTCGGCGACACGTACCTCCCGCCTCGGTCGAGGACTGCTCGGTAGCGTGAGACACGTGCCACCACGCCTCATCGCCACCGACCTCGACGGCACCCTCGTGGGTCCGGACGGGCGCGTGAGCCCGCGGACGGCGAAGGCCTTGGCCGGCGTCGACGCGCTCGGGGTCCCGGTCGTGTTCGTCACGGCGCGACCGCTGCGGTGGATGGGCGAGATCTGGCCGTACGTGGGGCGGCACAGTCTCGGCATCGTCTCGAACGGCGCGATCCTGTACGACGCGGGGGGCGGCCGGGTCGTCGACATCGCGGGGATCGAGCCGGAGGTGGGCGTCCCGCTGCTCGCGGATCTCGCCGCGGCCCTGCCGCGGGCGGGACTGGGGCTCGAGTTCGTGTCCGGCCTGCACCGCACCGACCTGTACGAGTCGGACGAGGACCCCGACCCCAGCACGGTGAGCGACCTCGCGGAGCCCTGGCTCGGTCCGGTCGCCAAGATCCTCGTCAAGGACTACTCGATCCCGCCTGAGGAGCTGCGGGAGGTGACCCGGCAGGTGGTGGGTGACCGGGCGACGCCGACCTGGTCCGTGCCGGGCCTGGTCGAGATCAGCGCCGCCGGCGTGACGAAGGGCTGGCGGCTGCGGCAGGTGTGTGCGTCGCTGGGCGTCGACGCGGCGGACGTGGTGGCGTTCGGCGACATGCCGAACGACCTGGACATGCTGGGCTGGGCGGGGACGTCGTACGCGATGGCCAACGGCCACGAGTCCGTACGCGCCGCAGCCACGCACGTGGCGCCTCGCAACGACGAGGACGACGTGGCGGTCGTCCTCGAGGACCTGTACGGGCTGTAGGCGCGGTACGGGCGGCGTGCAGCTGCCCTGGCGCCCGCCCGTTCGTCCAGGCTCCAGCCGGGTGGGCCTGGATGTCGGTTCACCATGTTAAGTGGGTGAGTGTGACCTTCTCATGGCGAATCTGCCATGAGAACGTACAGTCTGCCCACTTAACATGGTGAACCAACCCCACCCGCACCGGCACCCGCAGCGGAGCGCCCGGGAACGCCCCCGCCGTCGCCGGATCAGTACCCCAGCGAGCGCACGTGGGCGATCGAGTCGGCGAGGCAGTCGTACACGTCCCGGCCGTACAGCTCGTCCTGCTCGACGAGCAGGTGCTGGGCGCCCGACTGGACAGCCGTCGGGATGATCGAGGCGAAGTCGAGGGTGCCGGCGCCGACCTCCGCGAACTGCACGAGCCCAGCGAACGCCCGGCTGAACCCCTCACGGTCCCCGGCGGCCAGGAGGTCGGCCGCGGACGCCGGGAGCGTACCGATCCGGTAGTCCTTGAGGTGTACGAGCTCGACCTGACCGGCGAAGTCACGCAGGACGTCGACCGGGTTCTTCCCGCCGCGCTGCACCCAGTGGACGTCGATCTCGAAGTGCAGGCTCGGGGACACGCGCCGCACGATGTCGAAGAGCGTCTCGCCGTCGTACTTCGAGAAGTCGACGTGGTGGTTGTGGTAGGCGAGCTGGATCCCCTCGGCGAGGAGCCGCTGCGAGGCCTCCTCGCACTGGCGGGCGAAGTCCTCGACGGCCTGCTTCGACACCATGGCCGGTACGGGCATCATGCCGATCCGCAGGTACGAGCAGCCGAGACGGCGGCAGTCGTCGACGACCTTGTCGAAGTCCTTGTCGAGCGCGTCACCCGTGGCGGTCGGGCCCTTCTGCAGCGCCACCGAGAGCGCGGCGACCTCGACCCCCAGGTCGCTGCGGCCCCTCTCGAGCGCCGCGACGTTGGTCTCGTCCATCGGCACCTGGGACACCTCGACGGACGTGTAGCCCAGGCCGGCGATCTTCTCGAGGACCGGCAGCATGCCGTCCGCCGCGACCTTCTCGCGGACCATCATCATCTGTACGCCGACGCTCGCCATGACCGACTCCTCGTTGTCCCGGGTTCGCGTCAAGCCTCCCCCAGCGGCCCCCGTGGCTGCCACCGTTGCCAAGCCTTGGCCCTTGCCAACGTGCCCGGGCGGAGCCCTCAAGCGCCCCCCGTCCGCATCCGCGACATGGCGTGTCCACCGCTCTCCACCAGACGGCAGGTTCTGCCATGTCGCGGCCCGGACTTCGCGACGCATGGTGATGTCGAGGTGGCTGGCCGAGGCGCTGCGCGCCCTCGGCACTCGATGCCTGTCGCTGCCGCACTCGAGCGATCGCCAGTCAGTGGCAGCGCGTGCTCGTCAGCAGGTGCGGGAGCGTCCTCAGTGGCGGCCGAAGATGTGCTCGACGTCGTCGGCGAACGCCGCGAGGATCTGCGTGGACGCCTCGAGAGCCGACAGCTCCCCGGAGCCGACCTGCTGCTCGATCCCCTTCCGCACCGCCCGTACGGACGGCGCCTTGTGCAGCGCGTCCTCGAGCTCACCGGCCACGAGCGCCCACAGCCACTCGAGCTGCTGGGCGTTGCGGCGCGCGTCCAGGCCCCCGTGCGCCTCGACGTAGTCCCGGTGCTCGAGCACCGCGTGCCAGAGGGTGTCGAGGCCGTCGCCGGTGTACGCGCTCGACGTGAGCACAGGCGGCCGCCGCGCGTGCGGGTCGGACGTGATGAGCTTCATCGCGGTCGACAGGTCGCGCGCCGCCACCCGCGCCGGGCCGAGCCCGTCCCCGTCCGCCTTGTTGACGGTGATGACGTCGGCGAGCTCCAGGATGCCGCGCTTGATGCCCTGGAGCTGGTCGCCGGCCCGGGCGAGCGTGACGAGGAGGAACGTGTCGACCATGCCCGCCACCGCCACCTCGGACTGGCCGACACCGACCGTCTCGACGATCACGACGTCGTACCCGGCCGCCTCGACGAGGAGCATCGACTCCCGGGTCGCACGTGCGACGCCGCCCAGGTGGCCGCCGCTGGGCGACGGCCGGATGAACGCGTGGTCGCTCACGGCGAGCGCGCCCATGCGCGTGCGATCGCCGAGGATCGAGCCGCCGGTCCGGGTGCTCGACGGGTCCACCGCCAGCACCGCCACCTTGTGCCCGGCCTCGATGAGCCGCACGCCGAGGGCGTCGATGAGCGTCGACTTCCCCGCACCGGGGACGCCGGTCACGCCCACCCGTACAGACCTTCCCGTCTGCGGGCGGAGGCGCCTGAGCAGTTCCCTGGAGCGCTGGTGGTCGTCCGGGCGGCTCGACTCGACGAGCGTGATGGCGCGCGCCAGCAGCCGCCGGTCACCGGCGAGGACGCCGGCGACGAGCCCGTCCAGGTCAGCCACTACGACAGGCTCGCCGTCATCTTCTCGATGAGCCCGATGGCGGCCTCGGGGATGACCGTGCCGGGAGGGTAGATCGCGTCGGCGCCGTTGGCGTACAGCTCGTCGAAGTCCTGGCTCGGGATGACGCCGCCGACCACGATGAGGATGTCCTGCGCGCCGGCCTTGTCGAGCTCGGCCCGCAACGCGGGTACGAGCGTGAGGTGGCCGGCCGCGAGCGACGACACGCCCACGACGTGGACGTCCGCGTCGATCGCCTGGCGGGCGACCTCCTCGGGCGTCTGGAACAGCGGGCCGACGTCGACGTCCATGCCGAGGTCGGCGAAGGCGGTCGAGATCACCTTCTGGCCGCGGTCGTGGCCGTCCTGGCCCATCTTGGCGACGAGGATGCGCGGACGGCGTCCGGCCTTCTCGGCGAACGCGTCGACGAGCGCACGGGCCTTGGCCGTGGCGTCGGTCGAGCCGGACTCGGAGGAGTACACACCGGAGATCGTACGGATCTGTGCCGTGTACCGCCCGAACACCTTCTCGAGGGCGTCGCTGATCTCGCCGACGGTCGCCTTCGCGCGCGCCGCGTCGACGGCGAGCTTGAGCAGGTTGCGCTCCGGGTCGGTCGAGTCGGGGTTGCCGGCCGCCCAGGTGAGCTTCTCCAGCGCCGCGGTCGTCGCCGCCTGGTCCCGCTCGGCGCGCAGCCGCTGCAGCTTGGCGATCTGCTGCTCCCGCACGGCGCCGTTGTCGATCTTCAGCACCTCGGGGGGCGTGTCGTCCGCGACGATGTACTTGTTGACGCCGATGAGCGGCTGTCGGCCGGAGTCGATGCGGGCCTGGGTACGAGCCGCAGCCTCCTCGATGCGCATCTTGGGGATGCCGGCCTCGATCGCCTTGGCCATGCCGCCTGCGGCCTCGACCTCCTGGATGAGCGCCCATGCCTTCTGGGCGAGCTCGCTCGTGAGCTTCTCGACGTACGCCGAGCCGCCCCACGGGTCGACGACCCGGCAGGTGCCCGACTCCTGCTGGATGAACAGCTGGGTGTTGCGGGCGATGCGGGCCGAGAAGTCGGTCGGCAGGGCGATGGCCTCGTCGAGCGCGTTCGTGTGGAGCGACTGGGTGTGACCCTGGGTCGCGGCCATGGCCTCGAGGCAGGTACGGGTGACGTTGTTGAACACGTCCTGCGCGGTCAGCGACCAGCCGGAGGTCTGCGAGTGCGTACGCAGGCTCATCGACTTCGGGTTCTTCGCGCCGGCCTCCCGCACGAGCCGCGCCCACAGGAGGCGGGCGGCGCGCATCTTGGCGACCTCCATGAAGAAGTTCATGCCGATGGCCCAGAAGAAGCTGAGCCGCGGTGCGAACGCGTCGACGTCGAGGCCGACCGCCTGACCCGCACGGATGTACTCGACGCCGTCGGCCAGCGTGTACGCCATCTCGATGTCGGCGGTCGCACCCGCCTCCTGCATGTGGTAGCCGGAGATCGAGATCGAGTTGAACTTCGGCATGTTCGCGCTGGTGAACGCGAAGATGTCGGAGATGATCCGCATGCTCGGGGTCGGCGGGTAGATGTACGTGTTGCGGACCATGAACTCTTTGAGGATGTCGTTCTGGATGGTCCCGGCCAGCTGCTCGGGAGCGACGCCCTGCTCCTCGGCGGCCACGATGTACAGCGCGAGGATCGGCAGCACGGCGCCGTTCATCGTCATCGAGACGCTCATGGAGTCCAGCGGGATGCCGTCGAACAGCTGACGCATGTCGAGGATCGAGTCGACGGCCACGCCCGCCATGCCGACATCGCCCGTGACCCGCGGGTGGTCGGAGTCGTACCCGCGGTGCGTGGCGAGATCGAACGCGATCGACAGGCCCTTCTGGCCGGCCGCGAGGTTGCGGCGGTAGAAGGCGTTCGACTCCTCGGCGGTCGAGAAGCCCGCGTACTGGCGGATCGTCCACGGCTGGTTCACGTACATGGTCGCGTACGGCCCGCGCAGGAACGGCGGGATGCCGGGGTAGGTCTCGAGGAAGTCGAGGCCGTCGAGGTCCGCTGCCGTGAAGACGGGCGGTACGGCGATGTGCTCGGGGGTCTCCCAGCTCGTCGCCCCGGTGTCCACGGTGTCAGCAGCCGGCGCGCCGGAGCCGAGGTCGACCGTGTCGAAGGTCGGGAAGCCGACCTCGCCTGTGCTGGTGCTACTCATGTCGCTCGTTCCCACGGTGTTCACTTCGCAACCCCCAGTCGGTCCAGCGTGTCGGAGAGGAAGCCGACGACGTCCATGCCGTCGAACACCTCGCCGTCGATCACGGAGTCCACGTCCTCGGATCCCGTCTCGGTCTTCTTGCCCGCGATCCACACGTGGTGGACACCGGCCTTCTTCAGCGCGTCGGCGACGGCGATGGCCTGCGCGGCGTACACCTTGCCGCTCGAGCAGAGGATGACCTGCTTCGCACCGGAGGCCTTGACCTGCTCGACGATCTCCTCCGGCGTGCCGCCCTCGCTGGACGGGTGCGCCAGACCGGCGACGAGCAGCACGTTGGACGTGAACTGCTCGCGGGGGCCGAAGTCGCGCCGGGCACCGAGACAGGCGAGGAACACGGCGGGCTGCGTCCCGGTGGCCTTGGTCTGCGCGCTGACCCGGTCGCGGAGGCCCTCGAAGACCTCCGAGTCGCGGGCCGGCTTGAGGCCGGCCGTGGACGCGATGGTCGGCCGCGGGTCGAGGCCCTCGATCGGCGACTCCTGCTCCGGCGGGAACATGCTCACGCCGGTGATCGGCTGCTTACGGCTGCTGAGGCGCTTGCGGCGCTCCGCAGTCGTGGCGCCGATCTGTGCGGCGATCGTGCCTGCTGCGAGGGCCGCCGCCATGCCGCCTGCGGCCTCGAGCTCCTGGACACGGGACCAGGCTGCGTGCGCGACGTCGTCCGTGAGCGTCTCGACGTACCAGGAGCCGCCGGCGGGGTCCTCGACCCGGCCGAGGTTCGACTCCTCCGCCGCCACCAGCTGCGTGTTGCGCGCCATGCGGCGCGAGAACGCGTTCGGAAGCCCCTGTGCGGTGTCGAAGGGGAGCGTCGTGATGATGTCCGCACCGCCCACGGCGGCGGCGAAGGTGGCGATCGTGCCGCGGAGGAGGTTCACCCACGGGTCGTCGCGGGTGACCATGCGCCACGAGGTGACCGCGTGCTGGATGGCGCCGCGAGCCTCGACCGGTACGTCGAGGACCTCGCCGACGCGGGACCAGAGGCGGCGCAGCGCGCGGAGACGGGCGATGCCGAGGAACTGGTCGGCGTTGACGGCCACCCGGAACTCGAGGGCGCCGAACGCGTCCGCGGCCGAGACACCGGCTGCGACGAGCGCACGTACGTACTCGATGCCCGTGGCGACGGCGTACGCCAGCTGGTCGACGTCACCGGCACCCGCGTCGTCGTACACGCGGACGTCCACGACGATCGGCTTCACGCCCGGGAGATGCGCCGTCCTGCTGACGTACGCGGCGAGCTGGCTCAGGTCCGGCGTCGTGCCCTGCAGGGCGGCGAGGCCGATGGGGTCGATGCCGAGGTTGCCTCGGGCGTCGGTCGCGTCGCCCCACCAGGCGAGCAGCGCGTCGGCTGCGGCGGCCTGGTCGGAGGTCGAGCTGACCGCCACGGGGGCAAGGCCGGTGATGACGCCCGCGAGGGCTTCCGGGAGGTCCGCGGGGGCGATACCGCCCTCGCCGAGACGCAGCCACACGGACGTGCCGCCGACGCGAAGGTCCTCGAGCACCGCCGCGTTGGTCGCGGTCGCGGAGGGGTCCTCGTGGAGCTGGCGGACGTCCCAGGCGAGGGCCGCGCCGTTCCGTACCGTCGTGCCACGGGTGAAGGGGGCCGAGCCGGGCACGCCCAGGGCGGGGGCCTCGGTGGCGGTGTAGAGGGGCTCGATCGTCAGTCCGTCGACAGTGGTCGTACGGAGGCGAGCCATGGCCTTGTCGATCGTCAGCTCTGTACCTGGCGGGCGCCTGCGGTTGAGGACCTTGAGAACCTCGGTGTCCCACTGCTCACGCGTGGGTGTCGCGAAGTCGCCGGCCAAGACGGTGGTGGTGTCACTCATCGGCTGCTCCTGGTGTTTTCGGGCCAGGGCGGTCGTCCCGCGTCCGGCCATCGGCCTCAGCCTATCGGGCGCCTTCCCGACGGTGACCAGGGGGTATGGAGGCCTGTTCCGAGCACTCCGCTCCGCATTGACGCAGGCATCTGCTCGCGGCTCACGCTCCTTGTCGGAACCGGTTTCGGCCGTCTGATCGGGGACATGTTGGCCTGTACGCGTCGGCATGTCCATCGAGACGGCCGAAACCGGTCCCGGGGAGCATTGGGAAGGCCTCGGCTGACGTCTCGGAAAGCGCATGCCAGAATGTGTACGGGCGTGACGCCACGCCCCCTCGCAACCAGGGGTCGAGAGATCTCCTAGCGCCGCCGGCGGATGGGGCGAGCGCCTGGACCACCGGCGGCCGACAGGCGAGCCGATCGCTGGTGCGGGGATCTGCCTACACTGGCGCCATCTCCACGGAAGAGGCTGCGATGACGCACGCACAGGTCGAGAACGTGTCGGTGGAGGACGCCCTGGCCGCTGTGGCCAACGACCTCGCTGGCGAGTTCCGGCTGCAGCCTCTGCTCGAGAAGATCCTCCGCAGCGCCGTGGAGCTCATGGGC
>DASSQF010000072.1:0-8305 GCA_035702685.1 Propionibacteriaceae bacterium | reverse complement strand
GGACCGGGTCATCATGTCGGCCTTCGCGGTCGGCGCGGCCCTCGCCGCGATCGCCGGCGTCGCGCACGGCCTGCGCTACGGCAACATCGACTTCCGCATGGGGTTCCTCGCCGGCCTCAAGGCGTTCACCGCCGCCGTGCTGGGCGGCATCGGCAACATCAACGGGGCCGTCGTCGGCGGCCTGGTCCTCGGCGTGGTCGAGTCGATGGCCACCACGTTCATCCCCGGTCAGTTCGGCAGCCCGGCCTGGAAGGACGTGTGGGCGTTCGTGCTCCTCATCCTCGTCCTCGTCTTCCGCCCCCAGGGCATACTCGGCGCGCGGGTGGTGGACCGGGCATGAGCGACACGACAGCCTCCGCGCCACGCCTCGCCGCGTACCAGAAGCCCGCGCACATCGCGGGCGTCGCCGCCGCGGTGCTGGGCATCGTCTCGGTGCTCCTGCCCTGGTCGTACGCGCACGAGCCCCTCGACGACGTCGCGTACTACGGGGCTCCCAGCCCGCTCCAGTTCAACTACCTGGGCCTCGCAGTGCTCGTCGCCGTGATGTTCGGGATGCCCCTCGTCCTGCGGAGGAAGGGGAAGTTCCGCGACCGCATCGCCTGGAACACGGGGGCGCGCTTCGGCGGGTACGCGATGCTCGCCACCGCGCTCGTCGCGCTCGCCAGCATCGGTATCGAGGCCGGTGGCCTCATCAACGTCGACCCGGGTGGCTGGCTGGCCCTCGCGGCCGGCGTCATCGCTGCCGTCGCGGGACGGGTGCTGCTGCCGTCCGCACCGCCTCGTACGGGCAGGTTCCGCACGCCGCAGTGGGCCCAGATCCTCGCGATCGCCCTCGGCTTGGCCGGCGTCCTGTTCGCGGCCGCGTACGCACTCGGTCTCACCGACCCCGGCGCCTTCATCTTCTACCTGGTGTTCGCGCTGGCCCTCGCGCTCACCCTCGTACGAGTGGGCCTGTTCGGCTGGCTCGCCCAGTGCGCGGCGGACAACAAGAAGGTGCTGGTCTTCGCCGCCTTCTTCGTCGCGTTCATGTTCCCGTTCACCCAGAACGGGTCGGACGCGAACATGTCGATCGCGACCCAGGTCCTGTTCTTCTCGGCGACCGCCCTCGGCCTCAACATCGTGGTGGGCATGGTCGGCCTCCTCGACCTCGGCTACATCGCGTTCCTCGGTGCGGGCGCCTTCACGTCGGCGAGCCTGTCGGGCTCCCTGTTCGCCCACATCCACTGGCACCCGCCGTTCATCGTCACGGTGCTCATCAGCGGCGTCGTCTCGTCGCTGCTGGGCCTCATCATCGGCACCCCGACCCTGCGGGTGTCCGGCGACTACCTCGCCATCGTCACGCTGGCGTTCGGAGAGATCTTCCGGATCACGATGAACAACCTCGACGGCAGCGACGGCCCGAACATCACGAACGGGTCGAACGGCATCAACAACGTGCCGGAGCTGAACCTGTTCGGGTTCAACTGGGGGGACCCGCACGTCATCCTCGGCATCACCATCGGTCGATTCGCGAACTACTTCTGGACGATGCTCATCGTCCTCGCCGTCATCATGGTGATCTTCGTCAACCTCAACCGGTCCAGGATCGGTCGTGGCTGGGTGGCCATCCGGGAGGACGAGCTCGCCGCGGAGGCCATGGGCGTCAACACGTTCGCGCTCAAGCTCCTCGCGTTCGCCGGCGGTGCCTTCCTCGCCGGGATCGCAGGCTCGGTGAAGGCCCACTACGACATCTCGGTGACCCCCGACCAGTACGTGTTCCTCGAGTCGGCGTTCCTGCTCGCCGCCGTCGTGCTCGGTGGCATGGGAACGGTCATGGGCGTCCTGGTCGGCGCCACGATCCTCAAGCTCCTCCCCGAGAAGCTGCGCTTCTTCTCCGACTACCGGCTCATGCTGTTCGGGCTGCTGCTCGTCTTCATGATGCGGTTCCGGCCGGAGGGCATCATCGCCGACGAGCGGCGCCAGCTGGAGTTCCACGCCGAGGACGAGGAGCTGGCCGCGGAGGTCGAGGGCGAGCTCATCGCCTACCACGACCACTACAACCCCGACGCCACGAGGACGGAGGAGGCCCGATGACCGCCGTTCCGGAGGTCGTGCACGACCAAGGTTCCGCGACGGGCGAGGTGCTCCTGGACGCGCGGGACGTGACCATGCAGTTCGGCGGCCTGCGCGCCGTCGGCAACGTGAGCATGCAGGTGCGTCGCGGGGAGATCGTCGGCCTCATCGGCCCGAACGGGGCGGGGAAGACGACGTTCTTCAACTGCCTCACCGGCCTGTACCGGCCGACCTCCGGGTCGGTGACCTTCGCCGGCGAGCCGTTGCCCCCGAGGCCCCGCAAGGTCGTCTACGCCGGCATGGCCCGCACGTTCCAGAACATCCGGCTCTTCCACAACATGACAGCGCTCGAGAACGTCATGGTCGGCCGGTACTGCCGCACGAAGACGACGGCGATCGACGCCGTCTTCCGGCTCCCCAGGCACCGTCGCGAGGAGCGTGAGGCGACGGAACGCAGCCGTGAGCTGCTCGCCTTCGTGGGCCTGGAGAAGAAGGCGGACACGCTGTCCCGGAACCTCCCGTACGGCGACCAGCGCCGCCTGGAGATCGCCCGAGCGCTCGCCACCGACCCACAGCTCCTCCTCCTCGACGAGCCGACAGCGGGCATGAACCCGCAGGAGACCCGGGAGGCGGAGGACCTCATCTTCCGGATCCGGGACCTCGGGCTCGCCGTTCTCGTCATCGAGCACGACATGCGGTTCATCTTCAACCTCTGCGACCGCGTCTACTGCCTCGTGCGGGGCGAGGTCCTCGTCGAGGGCGCCGGCGACGTCGTGCAGAACGACCCTCGGGTCATCGAGGCCTACATCGGACGGCCGACGGAGATCGAGGAGGGCGGGAACGATGCTTGAGGTCAAGGACATGGTCGTCGCGTACGGCCGCGTGAACGCCGTCAAGGGCATCAGCTTCACCGTCGAGAAGGGCCAGATCGTCACGCTGCTCGGCACGAACGGCGCCGGCAAGTCGACCACGCTGCGGGCCATCTCAGGTCTGCTCAACCTCGTCTCGGGGTCCATCACGTTCGAGGGACAGCGGCTCGACGGCGTGCCCGCCCACAAGATCGTCGAGCGCGGCATCGCGCAGTCGCCTGAGGGACGCCGGCTGTTCCGGCGGATGAGCGTCGAGGACAACCTCCAGCTGGGCGCGTACTCCCGGAAGGACGCGGCCGGCGTGCGGTCCGACCTGGCCCGCGTGTACGACCTGTTCCCGGTCCTGGGTGAGCGCCGCCACCAGGCGGCGGGCCTGTTCTCCGGCGGGGAGCAGCAGATGCTGGCGATCGGCCGGGCCATGATGAGCCAGCCGAAGCTCCTGATGCTCGACGAGCCGTCCATGGGACTGAGCCCGATCATGACCCAGACGATCATGAGGACGATCCGGACGCTCCAGTCCGAGGGCGTGACGATCCTGCTCGTCGAGCAGAACGCCTCGGCGGCCCTGTCGCTCGCCGACCGGGGGTACGTGCTCGAGGTCGGTCACATCATGTTCTCGGACACGGGCAGGGCGCTGCTCGGCGACGACCGCGTGAAGAGGGCCTACTTGGGCGCGAGCTGAGGTCGTACCGCTGGTGGAGGGGTGCCCATCGCGGCACGAACGTGGCAGCATGGCGCAGCCGTCGTACCTGCACGAGTGAGGATGGAGCCGATCATGCCTGCGTCCCGACCTGCCGACAGCCACGACCTGATCCGGGTCGTCGGCGCGCGGGAGAACAACCTCAAGGACGTCTCCGTCGAGATCCCGAAGCGCCGCCTGACGGTGTTCACCGGCGTCTCCGGCTCTGGCAAGAGCTCGCTCGTCTTCGACACGATCGCCGCGGAGTCGCAGCGGCTCATCAACGAGACGTACAGCTCGTTCGTCCAGGGCTTCATGCCCAACCTCGCACGCCCGGACGTGGACCTGCTCGACGGGCTGACGACGGCGATCCTCGTCGACCAGCAGCGGATGTTCGGTGACTCACGGTCCACCGTGGGCACGGCCACCGATGCCAACGCGCTGCTCCGGATCCTGTTCAGCCGCGTCGGTGAGCCGCACATCGGACCGCCGAGCGCGTTCTCGTTCAACCTGGCGACGGCGCGGGGGAGCGGGGCCGTCACGGTGGAGCGAGGTGCCGCGACGAAGGCGCAGAAGGCGTCGTTCACCCGGCTCGGCGGCATGTGCGTCCGCTGCGAGGGCCGTGGCCAGGTGAGCGACTTCGACCTCACCGCCCTGTACGACGACAGCCTGCCCCTGAGCGGGGGAGCGCTCAAGGTTCCCGGGTACAGCATGGACGGCTGGTACGGGCGGATCTTCGCGGGGGCAGGGCTCCCGATGGACAAGCCGATCCGCGACTTCTCGAAGAGGGACCTGCACCGGCTGCTCTACTCGGAGCCCACGAAGATCAAGGTCGAGGGGATCAACCTCACGTACGAGGGGCTCATCCCGAAGATCCAGAAGTCCATGCTCTCCAAGGACCCCGAGGCGATGCAGCCGCACGTACGTGCGTTCGTCGAGCGGGCCATCACGTTCGGCACGTGCCCCGAGTGTGGCGGCACCCGACTCAACGCGGAGGCAAGGTCCTGCCGCATCGCCGGGGTCAGCATCGCCGACGCCTGCGCGATGCAGATCAGCGACCTTGCTTCCTGGGTGCGTGGCCTCGACCTGCCCTCGGTGGCGCCGCTGCTGTCGACGCTTCAGGACACGCTCGACTCGTTCGTGGAGATCGGGCTCGGCTACCTGAGCCTCGACCGGCCGGCCGGGACGCTGTCGGGGGGCGAGGCGCAGCGGACCAAGATGATCCGCCACCTCGGCTCGGCGCTGACGGACGTCACGTACGTGTTCGACGAGCCCACGATCGGCCTCCACCCGCACGACATCCGCCGGATGAACGAGCTGCTGCGGCGTCTGCGCGACAAGGGGAACACCGTGCTCGTCGTCGAGCACAAGCCCGAGGTCATCCAGATCGCGGACCACGTCGTCGACCTGGGTCCCGGAGCTGGGGCCGCCGGCGGAGAGCTCGTGTACGAGGGGTCGGTCGACGGTCTCCGCGCCAGCGGCACGGTCACCGGGCGGCACCTGGACGACCGCGCCCGGGTCAGGGAGCACGTACGGACGGCGACCGGGGTGATCGAGATCCGCGGGGCGAACCAGCACAACCTGCGCGACGTCGACGTCGACATTCCCACGGGCGTTCTCGTCGTGGTGACGGGCGTCGCGGGCTCGGGCAAGAGCTCGCTCATCCAGGGCTCGGTGGCGGGCCGAGACGGCGTGGTGGCGATCGACCAGAGCCCGATCCGCGGCTCGCGGCGGAGCAACCCCGCCACGTACACGGGACTGCTCGACCCGATCCGCACGGCCTTCGCGAAGGCTAACGGGGTCAAGGCGTCCCTGTTCAGCGCGAACTCGGAGGGCGCGTGCCCCACGTGCAACGGCGCCGGCGTCATCTACACCGAGCTCGGCGTCATGGCGACCGTCTCGACGGTGTGCGAGGAGTGCGAGGGCCGGCGATTCCAGGCGGCGGTCCTCGAGTACCGCCTGGGCGGCCTGAGCATCGCCGACGTCCTCGACCTGCCCGTCGAGCAGGCGCTGCTCTTCTTCGCCCAGGGCGAGGCGCGCACGCCGGCGGCGCACCGGGTCCTCGAGCGTCTGTCGGACGTGGGATTGGGCTACCTCAGCCTCGGCCAGCCGCTGACGACCCTGTCCGGCGGCGAGCAGCAGCGGCTCAAGCTGGCGGCCCAGATGGCGGACAAGGCGACCGTGTACGTGCTCGACGAGCCGACCGCCGGACTGCACCTCGCCGACGTGGCACAGCTGCTGGGCCTGCTCGACCGGCTCGTGGACTCGGGGCGATCGGTCATCGTCATCGAGCACCACCAGGCCGTCATGGCGCACGCCGACTGGATCATCGACCTGGGACCGGGCGCGGGTCACGACGGGGGCCGGGTCGTGTACGAGGGAACGCCGGCCGACCTCGTCGCGTCCCGGACCACCCTCACCGGGCAGCACCTGGCGGAGTACGTGGGGGCCTGACCGGCGGACCGATCCCCGAGGCGAGCCTCGAGGTGACTGGCGGCACGGGGGAGCCTCCTCTCACGAACCCCATCGCCCGCTCACAGCGGATTCCCAGGATCGGGGACCTATACAGGAGTGGAGCGAAAGGCGAGACAGATGTCAGAGCCCCACGAGGAGAGCACGAGACGCCCCGGGTTCACCCCGCCGGACTACGGGAACCCGCAGGGTCGGGCGATGTTCGACGGCCAGAACGCGTGGTACGGCGGGCAGGCTCAGGGCGGTCCGTACGCACCGCAGCCCGGGCAGCAGGCGCCGTACGGGCAGCAGGCGTGGTACGGGCCGGCCGGGTACGAGGGCCAGCCGGCCGGGTCCCAGCCGGGGCAGTACGGAGGCTGGGCGCCCCCGACGGGCGCCCCGGCGTGGACGCCCGGGGGAGAGGGCGCGCCGTACGGTCCGTATACCCACGCCGGACCGACCCCTCCGCCTCGCCGTCGCCGTGGGGCCGTCCTCGTCCTGCTCGCCCTGATCGCTGCATTCGTGCTGGGCGTCGCGGGTGCTGAGGTGGGCCGCTACGTGGGTACGGCCACGACGTCCCCGTCGGTCCAGCCGACGAGCCAGCCCAGCGACACGTCGACTCCGGACACCACGCCGAGCGGAGGCACCGCGACGAGCCCGACGTCGGGCGGGACGGTCGACACTGCCGCGGTGGCTGCGATCATCGACCCGGCGCTCGTCGACATCGTGAGCACGTTCTCGTACCAGCAGGCGCAGGGCGCCGGTACGGGCATCGTCCTCACGTCGAACGGTGAGATCCTCACGAACAACCACGTCATCGCGGGCGCGACGTCGATCAGCGTGACCGACGTCGGCAACGGGCGGACGTACTCCGCGAGCGTGGTCGGGTACGACGCCGCCCACGACGTCGCCGTCCTCCAGCTCAAGGGGGCGTCCGGCCTCAAGACCGCGTCGATCAGCTCGGCGGCGGTCACCGTGGGCCAGCCGGTCGTGGGCGTCGGCAACGCCGGCGGCACGGGCGGGACCCCGACGGCAGCGGCGGGCAAGGTCACGGCGCTCGACCAGTCGATCACGGCGACGAACGAGCTCACCGGTACGAGCGAGCAGCTCAGCGGGCTCATCGCCGTGGACGCGAACATCCAGTCGGGAGACTCGGGCGGCGCGCTGGTGGACTCGTCAGGTGCTGTCGTCGGCGTCGACACGGCCGGCTCGGGCAACTACTCGCTCTCGTCGCAGTCGGGGCGGGGGTTCGCCGTCCCGATCGGGGACGCCATGGCGATCGCCAAGGCCATCGAGGCGGGTCAGGGCTCCGCGACGACGCACGTGGGGGAGTCGGCGTTCCTCGGCGTCCTCATGGGCTCCTCGGGCAACGGGCGCCCCGGACGGACGTCGGCAGGTGGTGGCGCAGTCGTGGGCGGCGTCGTCGCCGGGGACCCGGCCGCCAAGGCGGGGATCGTCGCCGGTGACACGATCACGTCGCTGGGCGGGAAGACCGTCGATTCCGCCACGACGCTGGGGCAGCTCATGATCCCCTACCACCCGGGCGACACCGTGACGATCGGCTGGGTCGACACGTCCGGCACGGCGCACACCGCGAAGGTCACGCTCGTCAGCGGGCCGCCGGCGTAGGCCGGGTCTCCTCGCTGACGTCGCGGCGGAGCGTCCCAGGACTCTGCGGGGCGACTACGGTGGCTCGTACCCGTTCGCGTCGAGAGGTCCGAGCATGCGCGTCGTCGTCATCGGAGGAAGCGGTCACATCGGGACGTTCCTCGTCCCACGGCTCGTCCGCGCGGGCCACGAGGTCGTGGTGATCAGCCGCGGCAGACGCGACAGCTATGTGGACGACCCCGCCTGGTCGCACGTGGAGCAGGTGACGGCCGACCGGGAGGCCGAGGACGCCGCCGGCACCTTTCCGGGCCGGGTCGCCGGACTCCGGCCCGAGGTCGTCGTGGACCTCATCTCGTTCACGCTCTCCTCGGAGCAGGCGCTCGTGGAGCGTCTCCGCGGCGAGACGGGGCACCTGCTGTACTGCGGGTCCATCTGGCGCCACGGACCCAGCCGGCGGCATCCCTGCACCGAGGACGACACCACGCCGCCGATCGGCGAGTACGGCATCCAGAAGGCCGCCACGACGCGGATGCTGCAGGACGAGACAGCCAGCGGGGGACTGGTCACGACGTCCGTCCATCCCGGTCACATCGTGGGCCCGGGCTGGAACCCCATCGGGCCGCTCGGGAACGTCGACCCTGCTGTC
>DASSQF010000071.1:0-5285 GCA_035702685.1 Propionibacteriaceae bacterium | reverse complement strand
TCCTCTGGGAATCTGTGACGTTTCATTCGACTGTAGTCGGGACCACCAGCGTCCACGTAGTGTCTCGATCGACGCGAAGGAGCGACATGTCACTGCCACTCGTGGTGGACGCCCACCACCACCTCTGGAACCTGCACGGCGCGATCCGCTACCCCTGGCTGCAGGACCCCGTCGACCCCCAGCGGTTCACCGGCGACGACAGCGCGATCCGGGTCGACTACGGGGTACGGGAGTTCCGCGCCGACGTCGGCTCCGTGCCGCTGACGGGGAGCGTGCACGTGGACGCGGGTGCCGTCGACTCCCTCGCCGAGGCCCGCTGGCTCGAGCAGGTGCGGGCGGAGTCAGGACTGCCGACCGTCATCGTGGCGAGCTGCGACCTGGCACGCCCCGAGGCGGCGGCCCAGCTCGAGGAGCTCGCGTCGATCCCCTCGGTGCGGGGGATCCGGCACATCCTCAACTGGCACGAGGACCCGCACTGGACGTACGTGACCGATCCCGACCTCATGGACTCTCCGGCGTGGCGCGCCGCTTTCGCACGTCTCGCTCCCCTCGGGCTCTCGTTCGACCTGCAGGTCTACCCGCACCAGCTGCTCAAGGCTGCCCAGCTGGCGGCCGCCTTCCCCGACACGACGATCGTCCTCAACCACACCGGGATGCCGGAGCGGCTCGACCCTGAGCACCTCGCGCTGTGGTCCGCCGGGATCCGCGCGCTGGCGAGGCGCCCGAACACCTACGCGAAGGTCTCGGGGATCGGCATGACGATCCATCCCTGGACCGTCGCCACGATCCAGCCCCTTGTCACAGCGGTGGTCGAGGCGTTCGGCCCCAGCCGCACCGCCTTCGCGAGCAACTTCCCCGTCGACAGCCTGTACTCGACCTACGAGGAGCTGTACGCGGCCTTCGACGCGTGCACCGCCGACCTGTCGGCGAGCGAGCGCGCGGACCTGTTCGCCGGAACCGCGGTCCGCGCCTACCGGATGGACGGGCTGCTCGGTGACGTGGCCCAGCGCCGTCCACCGGAGTAGGCATGGGACGAGTGCGTCCTCACCCGCTCCATGCGCACCTCACAGCCAGGACCAACGAAAGAGAACGATGACCACCATTCACGTCACCAGCACCGGGGACGACTCGGGCACAGGCACCGAGGCGGCACCCTTCCGCACCATCAACCACGCGGCCCAGGTCGCACTGCCCGGTGACACCGTCCTCGTCCACGAGGGCGTCTATCGGGAGTGGGTCAAGCCGGCCGCTTCCGGGCTCGGGGAGACGCGACGCATCACGTACGCCGCCGCTCCCGGGGAGCACGTCCGGATCACCGGTGCGGAACACGTCACGGGGTGGACCCGCGACTCCGGTCCGGTCTGGACCGTCACGCTTCCGAACGCCATGTTCGGCGACCACAACCCGTACGCGCTGACGATCGAGGGCGACTGGGTGGTCCGGGCGACGGAGGACGAGCCCCGCACGCACCTCGGGGATGTCTACCTCAACGGCGTGAGCTCGTACGAGGCCCTCAGCAAGGACGAGCTCACCGCTCCGGCGCGCACGGAGGTCGTCGACCACTGGACGGGACGCACGGTTCCCGTGCCGGACGTCGAGCAGACGACGCGGCGCTGGTACGCCGAAGTGGGAGCCAACTCCACGACGATCTGGGCGAGCTTCGCCGAGGCGGACCCGAACGTCGAGCTCGTCGAGGTCAACGTGCGGCGGTCCGTGTTCTACCCGGTCGAGCACGGCATCGACTACATCACCGTCCGGGGCTTCGAGCTCGCCCAGGCGGCCTGCCCCTGGGCGCCGCCGACGGCCGACCAGCCCGGACTCATCGGACCCAACTGGGCGAAGGGCTGGGTGATCGAGGACAACGACATCCACGACGCGAAGTGCTCGGCCGTCTCGATCGGCAAGGAGGCGTCCACGGGCAACAACAACTTCACGAAGCGCCACGACAAGCCGGGCTACCAGTACCAGCTCGAGTCGGTCTTCGACGCCCTGGAGATCGGCTGGAGCAAGGAGACGATCGGCTCGCACGTCATCCGGAACAACCACATCCACCACTGCGGCCAGAACGGCGTCGTCGGCCACCTCGGGTGCGTCTTCTCCCGGATCCACGACAACCACATCCACGACATCGCCACGAAGCGGGAGTTCTTCGGCCACGAGATCGCAGGCATCAAGCTCCACGCGGCGCTCGACGTCGAGATCGCCCACAACCACATCCACGACTGCACGCTCGGCGTGTGGCTCGACTGGCAGACCCAGGGCACGCGGGTCACCCGCAACGTCATGTACGACAACTGCCGCGACCTCTTCGTCGAGGTGAGCCACGGCCCGTACGTCGTCGACCACAACGTGCTGGCCTCGCCGGCGTCCATCGAGTCGGTCGCGCAGGGAGGTGCGTACGTGGCGAACCTGGTCGGGGGCACGGTGCGGGTCGAGGCGGTCATGAACAGGGCGACCCCGTACCACCGGGCGCACTCCACGAGGGTCGCCGGGTACGGGGTCATCTACTCCGGCGACGACAGGTGGGTCGGGAACATCTTCTGCGGTACGGGCGGTGATCCGACCGACTACTCGGCGGCGTACGGACGGGCGCTGCCCGACCTCACGCAGACGGGGTACGGGACGCTGGCGTACGACGGGTACCCCGCGTCGTACGACGAGTACCTGGAGACGATCCGCGCCGGCCTCCCGGGGGATCTCAACATCTTCCTGCCGGTGAAGAACCCCGTCATGGCCCACGGCAACCTGTACCTCGACGGTGCCCGGGCGTTCGACGGCGAGACGGGCCCGGTGCAGTCCGGTACGACCTCAGCCGTCCAGGTCACGGCCGCGGAAGGCCAGGTCACGGTGGAGCTCACCCTTCCCGACGACTTCGCGTCCCACCGCGTCGACGTCCCCACGACGGCAGCCCTGGGACGCGTCCGGTTCCCCGACCTCGAGTTCGACGGACCGGACGGCGGGCCGATCCAGCTGGGTACGGACCTCGTCGGCTCCGTCGCGAACGGCCCGGTCGTGCCGGGCCCGGTGCAGGCACTCGTCGGCGGCCCGAACAGGGTCGTGGTCTGGGGGTGACGGCAACACCGAGGTGACGCTCATCGCACCCGGGCAGGCCTCCGTCGAACGGCAGGGGCTGCCCGGGTGCGGAGGTCCGAGCAGGTCGAGCCTCAGTCAGTCCGAGATGTCAGGGCCCGAGGTCACCGTGGGGTGCGGAGAGCGAGGCCCCAGGCGTACGCACCGATGGCCACGACTGTTCCCGCTCCCATGAGGAACGACAGCGTGTCGTCGGCGACGTGGCCCATGAAGCCGATGCCCGACGCGAGCGCGACCACCGTGCCGAGAACGCCCGTCGTCGACAGGGCTGTCCAGGCGCGATGCCTCCCGCGGATGGCCCTCGCCGTGGCCCACGCGGCCCCGACCACAGTGACAAGGCCCAGGGCCATGTGCGCGTTGAGCAGCATCATCGGCTGCGCGGCCTTCCACCCGGAGCCGCTCTCGGGCAGCTCCAGCCAGAAGGTGTTCGCGAGGCCCAGCAGCACCTGGGCGAGGAGCAGAGCCAGGAGCGTGACGGACAGGGTACGGAGCCGGGTGGGCTCCTCCTGGACGTAGGTGTCGTGGGCGGCGTCGGTCGACATGTCAGATCCTTTCGAGCGTGGAGGAGGTGGCCTGCGGTTCCGCGGTCCGGCGCGTACGGCCGGACCGGGGCTCCTTCGGAGGAGGCGGCAGGTACGGGAGCGCCAGCGTCGCGAGGAGGCCCGACGCGATGACCAGCGCGGCCGCCCAGAGCGTGATCTTGCTGGCCCAGATCATCGCGGCGGCTGCCGCGGCGCCCGCGGCCGCTGTCGCCGGGTTCCCCGCGAGGACCGGGATCACCGCGCCCGCCGAATGGCTCACGGCGTCGACCAGTCCTGCGCTCATCGCCGGGTCGACGTGGGCGGCGTCGAGGCGGCTGGAGGTCTCGCGCCCGAGGCTGCTCAGCAGGAGAGTGCCCAGGATCGCCACGCCGAGAGCCGACCCGAGCTGACGGAAGGTGCTCTGCAGCCCGGAGGCCTGGCCCGACTCGGCGAGCGGGATCTCCGCGAGGATGACGCTCGTGAGCTGTGCCGTCGCCATGCCGACTCCCGTGCCGTAGAGGAACAGCCAACCGGCCAGGACCCAGCCGCTGACCCCGTCGGCGACGCTGAACCCCAGGCCTGCGACGGCCACCGCCTCGAGCGCGAGCCCGACCCGTACCACGGCTCGTCCGCCGTAGCGTCCCGTGAGCTGAGGGGTCGCTCCGGAGACGAGGAAGGTCCCGAGGGCGAGGCTCGCGATGAGCCACCCGGTACCGAGGGCGCTGTAGCCCAGCGCGTTCTGCAGGAGCAGGGGCAACGTGAACAGCAGCCCGAACTCGCCCAGGGCGACGATGAGCGCGGCCAGCGAGCCGAAGCGGAACGAACGGACCGCCAGGAGGCGCAGGTCGACCAGGACGACGCGTCCGGCGCGGGCTCGAGCGTTCTGCAGCGCGACGAAGACCACCATGAGCACGACGCCGCCCACGAGGGCGAACGGTACGGGCGACAAGGCGCCCGAGTCCTGGCGCCACCAGCCGTACGTGCGGCTCTCGATGAGCGCGAACACGATCCCGCCCATGCCGAGCGCCGAGAGCAGGACGCCGCCGACGTCGATGCCCCGCTGGGTGTCCTCGTCACGGGTCTCCGGGATGAAGGCGACGATGCCGGCGAGGACCACCAGGCCCACCGGCACGCTCAGCCAGAAGGCCCACCGCCACGAGACGTTGGTCGTCAACCAGCCGCCCACGAGTGGCCCGAGGGCCGCCATCCCGCCGATGGTCGAGCCCCACACGGCGAACGCGATGGCCCGTTCCCGGCCGCGGAACATGGCGTTGAGGATCGACAGCGTGGCGGGAAGGATCATCGCCGCGCCGACGCCCTGCACCAGACGCATGGCGACGAGCAGGTCACCGGAGGCCGAGAAGCCGGCCCCGACGCTGGCGAGGATGAAGACGGCCATGCCCACGGCGAAGATCCGTCGACGACCCAGGAAGTCGCCCACGCGCCCGACGGTCAGGAGCAGCGCCGCGAACACCAGGGAGTAGACAGCGTTGATCCACTCCGCCTGGGTGGAGGTCAGGCCGAGGTCCTCGATGACGACGGGCAGGGCCACGTTGACGACCGTGGCGTCCATGATGATGAGGGAGACGCCCAGCGCGACGGCGGCCAGCGCGCCCCACCGTCTGGCCGAGCCGGAGGGCTGGGCTGTAAGGTTATCGACAGACATGTCGGCAT
>DASSQF010000070.1:0-8363 GCA_035702685.1 Propionibacteriaceae bacterium | reverse complement strand
CAGACTCCTCGAGCGCTCGCGCGCACGGCTTCCGGACCTCGTCGAGGCCCTGCTCGCGCGGCCGTGCGAGGCGTTCGGCGCGCGGCCTCTGACCCAGCTGGTCGACCCGCAGCGGGTGTCACCCGCGGCGCTCGAGCAGCTCGCCGCCCTGAGCGGCCCGGCCCTGTTCACCTCCGCCCACCTCGCGGAGAAGGAGCAGGTGCGGATCGTCGCGCTGACCGGACTCCGGATCGCGACCGATCCCCGCAACACCATCCGACACACCGGCGACCTGACGCGCTTCGCCCAGGTCCTCGGCGCCGCCACGACAGTTTCCCTAGCAGCATGACCACCAGGAGGAGGACCGCGATGACAAGCGACGACGGACGGGACGACGAGCTCCGCAAGCTCGCCACCGAGGTGATCACCGAGCTCCGTGAGTCGCTGCGCGCGGCCAACGCGGAGTCGCTGACCCGGGGCCGGCAGCTCATGGAGGACTGGGTCGGCGACCGGTCGAACCGGTACGAGTCGGTCCACGACGCCTGGGCACGGCTTGAGAACGACCCCGCGGCGATCGTGCAGGGCGACTACGCGCTGCTGAGGACGGGTCTCGGGCGACGTGCATGGCCCGGCGGGCCGCTCATCGACCAGACGCTGTACCTGGAGCGCATCGGGGACGACCTGCTGGTGTGGGGAAGCCAGCTCTCCTCGTCCATCGGGGTCGTCGTCCGCTGGCAGGACGAGGAGGGCTATCCCCGTGAGCGCGTGCACCCCCACACGCTCGGCGACGGAAGCCACCTGGTCCCGTACGACGAGGAGATCGAGGGGTCGCCCCTTCGTGTCATCTCCTTCGACTCCAGCTCCATCACGGGGTTCGGGACGTGGACGCCCGAGCCCGACGACGCCGTCCTGACCAGCGAGTAGAGGAGACTGCCGTGTTTCGCAACCTAGCCGCCCAGCTGGGCGGGCCGGACAAGCTGTTCGCGCTGCACCCGGTCCAGCTGCACCGGTACCTGGAGACCGCCTGGACACAGATGGGCCTCGTCCAGATCGGCACGGACACCGAGAACGTCTTCCTCGGCGAGGACGAGAACATCGTCGCGCTGCTCGCCCGCTCGGCCTCCCTCCTCGACGACCCGTTCATCGCGGGCCTGCCGCCGGCCGGCCGGCGGCCCTGGGAGCACCTGATCTACGCGTACCTGCTCGAGAACACGGGGATGATGCGCATCTTCAAGCGCGTCGTCGAGCTGTACGCCGTCGGTGAGCAGCTGGACGTGCCCAGCGCCCTCACGCGGCAGTGGCTGCGCACCGCCGAGGAGCTCCTGTTCACCAACCCGCCCCCCTTCGGCATCGGCTCCATGGCGAGCGACGTGCGTCCGGATCTCGAGGCGACCAGGCGCAACGCGTACTGGCGGCTGCTCGGCATGGATCTCGACCACGGCGCCCCCAGTGGCCGCCCGTACCCGTACCAGCGGGTCACGGCGGCGAACGTGGACTTCGTGCCGCAGTTCGAGTCGCTGCTCGCCGAGGTCTGGCAGAACTACATCAACCGCGTCAACACCAGCGGTGAGAACGCGTCGGACCCCGAGGCGGTGGCGAACCGCGCGGACATCCTCGCGAAGGGACTGCGGGTGCGTCGTCTCCGCGGCAACCTTGCTCGGGAGGAGTTCTTCTTCACCGCCGTCCTCAGCTGGTTCCACGTCACTCTCGAGAGCGACAACGACATCATCGCCGACCTCAAGGCGACGGCCGCCGACCCGAGTGAGCGGCTGCTGAAGCTCGGTGCCCGCGTCGGCATCGCGGCTCACCCACGGTCCCGGAACCTCATCCTCATGGCCGAGCCTGCGAGCTCCCTGCTGCGGTTCGTCGAGCTGGAGAAGTTCAGCAGCGAGGCGGGCGCAGCGACCCTGTACGCACCGACCGGCGCGATCAAGGACGACGCCCTCACGGTCATCAACCACTGGGGCATGGCGACGGGCAGGAACCTCAAGGCCCGCCGGACCACGACCGGCATCCCGGCGACGAACGGCGTGGCCGGGCGCGCGAGGCCCGCACCCGCCCAGCCCAGGAGCAACGGCTCGTCGCCGGTGCCCGCACGCGGACCGGCGTCCGCGATCCCCGGCCGCAACTGACGATGGGAGACGTCGATGGACGAGATCTTGGGCGAGAGCCCCTTCGCCCTCAGCTCCGCCACGGGCGAGCTCCTCGAGTCCGGTGAGTGGGAGGGCGAGGAGGCGACCTCCCGCCAGGAGGCCGCCGCGCGACTCGACGAGTGGGAGTCCGAGCTCGGCGAGCAGCCATGGTCCGGGGAGCAGGAGCGCTCCTCCCAGACCGGTCGCCACGCGGCACGAGGTCAAGCGGCGAGGGTCGGGCACAGGCCGCCGGCCCCGGTCATGGCCGGGATGCCCGCGCCTGGGGCGTACCGCCCCACGGCGCCGTCGCAGACGGTCGGGTACGCCTCGTCCGCGTCTCAGGCGCCTGTCGGTTCCCCGACGTCCCGGCTGGCCAGCGACGCTGCCACCTGTCCGGACATCACGTACCGGAACGAGCCCTGGACCCAGGGCAAGCCCGGCCGCCACCAGACGACCGACGGGACCGTGACCCACCAGAAGGTCGCCGAGAACGCGGCCGTCCGGGCCCTCGAGCTCGGCGACTTCGACGTCGACGACTACCGGCTCCGGCCCGCGCACCGCGGCATCCTCGCCGACCTCGTGTCGGCCATCGCGACTGGACTGTCGAACGGCCGGATCGTCGCGCCGATCACGATCAGCGTGCAGGGCCGCACCTCGAGCTCCGGCTCGATGAGCCACAACCTCGCCCTCTCCCGGCACCGCGCGGTCAACACGGCCAACCTCATCCACTGCCTGGCGAAGCAGGCGCGCATCGACGGCCAGGTCCACGTGAAGTGGACCCCTCTCGGCGAGTCGGTGAGCCAGACCATCGCCGGCGACAACGCGGAGGGCGCCGAGCAGCGGGAGGTACGCGTCCAGGTGATCGCGCCTCGCCCCGCCGGCTTCGTTCCGCCTGGCCAGCAGCCAGCACCCGCTGCGCCGGGGAGGCTTCCCTATCCGACGCCCGGCGGGGGGATGCCATCCCGTCCCGGGCTCCGCAGGCGCGGGTACCTGCCACCGCGCGCGGGAAGGCGCACGGCGTCCCTGTGCGTCGAGGTCGAGTCCGTGACCCGGAGCCCCGGCTTCGCGTGGCTGCGGACAGGCGGGCTGAGGACCGTGACGGTGCGGATCCGGGTGCACGACCACCGGACCCGGTCGGCCGCGTCGTACGTGCTGCAGGGCGTCGTCATCGGTACGGCGCCACAGCCCGGTCCCCTGCTCGGCGGGGCTCTCGGCGGGCTCGCCTCGATCGCCCGACGGATCCTGGGGCTCGCGTCGCGCACCCCCGTGCCGGCGCGCGGCTGCCGCCCGACGACGGCGGTCGCGGTGGGGGCTGACCCGGTCCGCCTGCTCAGCGGTGTGGCCGTACTGGTCATCCCGCCCGCGGGAGCGGGCAAGGCGGCGATCCAGCTCAGGCCGAGGTCGCGTCGGATCCGGCTCGCGAGGCGCCTGGTACAGGTCCGGGCGAAGCGCTTCCAGGTGCCGCTCCTCGTGGTCGGGAAGCTCCGGCTCGTCCCGGCGCCGAGCGTCCGCTGGGTATCGACACCGACGCGGTCCCGTGAGTTCGGCGCCAGCGAGCTCGCCGAGAGCGGCGCGTACGGCGAACTGGGCGAGCTCAGCGAGTACGGCGAGCTGAACGAGTACGGCGAACTGAACGAGTACGGCGAGCTCGGTGAGCTGAACGAGTACGGGGAGTGGGAGAGCGAGTCGGGCGAGTACGCCGAGTCGGGCGAGTACGGCGAGCTCAACGAGTACGGAGAGCTCGGCGAGTCCGAGAGCGAGCTGGGAGAGTCCGAGAGCGAGCTCGGGGAGTACGGCGAGCTGGGCGAGTACGGCGAGCTCGGCGAGGCCGGCGAGATCGGGGAGGCCGGCGAGCTCGGAGAGTGGGAGTCCGAGTCCGCGCTGGGCGAGTACGGCGAGCTCTCCGGGGAGTCCGAGGGGCTCGGCGAGTTCGGAGAGCTGTCGGGTGAGTGGGGCGGCGAGTACGAGTTCGGCGGCCTCGAGGCCATGGGTGAGCTCAGCGGGCTCGGCGAGTTCAGTGAGCTCAGCGGATAGCGACGACCGTGATCATCGACGCGCACTGCCATGCCGGCACCGGTGAAGGGCTCTCCCACCCCTCCAACACCGAGGCCGACCTGGCGCGGTACCACCGCCGCGCGGTCGCTGCGGGGATAGACCGGACGGTCGTCTTCGCCACGCTCACCACCGACGACTACCGGACCGGCAACGCCCAGGTCGCCGCGATCGCGAGACGAAACCCGGCGCGCTACATCCCGTACGTCTTCGTGAACCCCTCGTACGACCGTGGCCGCGTCCGGACGATCGTCCAGGAGGCCGTGTCGGGGTGGGGCTGCCGGGGCATCAAGGTGCACTGGGTCAACGGACGGATCACCCGGGAGGTGCTCGAGGTCGCCGAGAGGTGCCGGCTCCCCGTGCTGTACGACCCTCGAGGGGACATCAGCACGGTGGAGCTCGTGCTCCGTTCGTACCCTCGCGTCCCGCTCATCGTCCCCCACCTCGGCTCGTTCGCCGGCGACTGGGGCAGCCAGGTGGCCATCATCGACAAGCTCCGGACCCACCCCAACCTGTTCGTCGACTCGTCGGGCGTGCAGTACTTCGACCTGCTCGTCGACGTCGTGCGGAAGGGCGGCCCGGACCGGCTCATCTTCGGCTCCGACGGCCCCTTCCTGCACCCCGGGGTGGAGCTGGCCAAGGTCAAGCTGCTGGGACTGCCGCCCGAGCAGCTCGCCCTCGTCACGTCCGGGACCATCCTGCGCCTGCTGGGACCCGGCGCTCCCCCACGTCCCGCCGCGGCCGCCACCACCGACAAGGTCGGCATCAGGGCTAGCCGGAAGGGGTTTGGCGCTGTAGGATCCGTGCCGCTGACAGCAGGAACCACTCCGAGAACCGGGGTTCGCCCATGAGCCCGTACGGCCTGCATCACGACGAGAAGCCTCCGCCCCGCCGACTGAGCGCGGACCGGGCGAGGCTGGTCGGCCGTCTGCTCCGTCAGACCGAGCCGTCCGCCACCACCGGCGAGCCCAACCTCGTGTCCCTGCGCGGCGACGCCGGCCAGGGCAAGTCCACGATGCTCGACTCCGTCGTCACGGAGGCGCGCGCTCGGGGCAGGTCGGTCGTCCGGATGGCCGGCGGAGCCCTGTCGGCCGGCATGCCCTACGCCGCCCTGTACGACATGGTCACGGACCCTGCCAACGCCCTGGGACCCAGGACGCGTGGCATCGCGGACCAGCTGGCGTCGTTCCAGGCGAGCTCGTCCCCGCTCGCCGTCTCCTATGCCATCGGGTCCTGGCTGCAGGACCTGAGCCGGGAACGGCCGGCGATTCTTCTCGTCGACGACGCGGACCTCGTCGACGAGGACTCGCTGCGCGTCGTGGCGTACGCCGTGACCCGCTACACCCCCGACACCACCTCGGTCCTCTACGCGCTGACCCGCCCGGTGCCGCTCCTCGACCGCCTCCAGGTTCCGCAGGTACGGCTCAAGGACCTCAGCCACCACGAGGCCGTGAGCCTGGCCGTGGAAGCGGGCGCCAGCGAGGACTGTGCGCTACGTCTCGTGACTCGTCTCGGCGGCAACCCCCTCGCCCTCCTCCACGCCGCGGCCGCGTGTGCCGAGCAGTACGGCTCGGCCCATCCGAAGGACGTGCCCGTGGCGGCGAGGCTCGAGCGCGACGTCACGGCCCGGATGGACCCGCTCGCGCCGCACGCGCGCCGCGTGCTCGCGGGCTCCGCCGTGACGGGCGAGGTGAGCCTCGACCGGCTCGCCGTGTACGTCGAGGAGTCGCCGGACTCGCTCGACGACGTGCTCGAGGGCATCGAGCAGTCAGGCCTGGTACGGATCCGGCGGGACCACCTCAAGTGGCGTCGGCTCTGGATGAGCGCGGCCGTCGCCGGTCGCTGCGACGCGGAGCGCCGCCAGAGGCTCACCGCCGTGCTCGAGCGCCGGAGGCCCGAGGCCGCTCCGGCCGCTCCGGGGAACCAGCCCGAGCCGCTCACCGTGTCGGAGCGACGCGTGGTCGAGGTCATCATCGCCGGAGCGTCGATCAAGGACGCGGCGGACCAGCTCTTCATCAGTGCCCGTACGGTCGGCTCGCACCTCCAGAACGCGTACCGGAAACTGGGAATCCACTCGCGGTCGCAGCTCGCGGCCCTGCTGCTGCCGGGCGAGAGCACCGGCCCACTCGCGGTCGCGGTGTAGCCGGCACCGCCGTCAGCACTCGGACGGCGGTTAGTCGCGACCACAGGCAGAAAGCCCCCGAGCCACCTTCGACCGGGTCGGAGCTCGTCCTCGCGGCCGAACGGGAATATCCCATGCCTTTGGTATGTAATACCTGACATGGAACGCGTCGACGCCCTGCTCTCACTCGTGGTCTGGAGCCACCGCATCAGCCGTGTGGTCGCTCACGAGGCCGGCTCCACGACACCCGCCGCACAGTGGCGGGTCCTCTCCGTCCTCGCGGACGAGGGGCCGACGCGGGTCGGCGCGCTCGCAGCCGAATGCCGGGTCACGCAGCCCGGGATGACGCGCCTCATCGCGCAGATGTCAGCGCACGGGCTCGTGGAGCGAGGCCCAGACCCCGCGGACGAGCGGGCCGTCGTCGTCGCGATCACCGACGCCGGCCGGACGGCCAGGGAGGCCTGGCTGCGGACGTTCCGCGACAGGATCGCACCCCGTTTCGCCGACCTCACGGACGAGGAGTGGTCGGCGATCGAGACCACAGCCTCAGTCCTCGCCGCACGTACACCTGGAATCACGACGGGAGCCGCACGTTGACCACGCACGCCGACAGGACCCCTGGCCTCCTCAGGCAGCCCGTGGCCGTCTGGGCCATCGCGTTCGCCGCAGTCGTCTCGTTCATGGGGATCGGCCTGGTCGACCCCATCCTCCCGGCGATCGCCGAGGAGCTTCACGCCTCGCCGACCCAGACAGAGCTCCTGTTCACGACGTACCTCCTCGTGACCGGCGCCGCGATGTTCTTCACGAGCTGGTTCTCGAGCAGGGTCGGCGCGAAGCGCACGCTGCTCATCGGACTGGCGGTCATCGTGGTCTTCGCCGCACTGGCCGGGTCGTCGAGCTCGGTGGGCGCGATCATCTCGTTCCGCGCGGGCTGGGGCTTGGGGAACGCCCTG
Source organism: Propionibacteriaceae bacterium (assembly GCA_035702685.1). GTDB lineage: Bacteria > Actinomycetota > Actinomycetes > Propionibacteriales > Propionibacteriaceae > Fen-668. The sequence continues at coordinate 1,125 of DASSQF010000070.1, read as the reverse complement.
TTCATCTCGACGGCGCTCGCCTCGATCGTCGGCGCGGCCAGCGGCGGAGTCGCCGGGGCGATCATCCTGTACGAGGCCGCGCTCGGTCTCGGTCTCGCGATCGGCCCGCTCGTCGGAGGCCTGCTCGGCTCCATCTCGTGGCGGGGGCCGTTCTTCGGGACCGCCACGCTCATGGCCATCGGCTTCGTCGCGATCCTCACCCTCCTGCGGGCGTCGAGCGGCGCGAACCGGCCGCAGCCGATCCCCGTCTCGGCTCCGTTCCGCGCCCTGCGCCGGCCCGCTCTCCTCGTCATGGGCATGACCGCCTTCTTCTACAACATGGGCTTCTTCGTGCTGCTCGCCTGGACGCCGTTCGCGCTCGTCCCACTCGGCATCGCGAACGCGATGGCACTGGGCTGGATCTTCTTCGGCTGGGGCGTCGCCCTCGCGCTGACCTCCGTGTTCCTCGCGCCGGTGCTGACCGCACGCATGCGTCGTACGACCGTGCTGCTCGTCGTCATCCCCGCATTGACGCTGACCGAGCTCCTCATGGCACTGCTCCACACGAGCGCCCCGGCGCTCATCACGCTCGTCGTCGTGGGCGGCCTGTTCCTCGGCATCCTCAACACCGTGCTCACCGAGGTGTCCATGGAGGCCACGGACCTGCCGCGGCCCGTGGCGTCGAGCGCGTACTCCGGCGTGCGATTCCTCGGTGGTGCCTTCGCTCCCCCGGTCGCGTCCGGGATCGCCTCGGCCACGGGTACGACCGCGGCGCCGTTCCTGTTCGGCACGTTCGTCCTGCTCGTCGCCACGGGCATCCTCGCCTTCGGGCGTCGCCACCTCGCGAGGGCCGACGGGGCCCACGAGCACATGCAGGAGGTCGCCGAGGCGATCGCGATGGGCGACACCGACTAGGTGGACAGCCGGGGCTCCACGCCTCCGAAGGTCACGACTGGCGCGGCCGGTACGGGGTGTCGGTACGCGACCCCGGTCCCTGGACCCGTCGCGGTACCGATCAGTCACGACCGCTGCGTGGCTGTGCACCGTCATGTGCCCGACGTCCGACCGTCGTCCACCGCGGTCACGGGAGGCACGATGGACCATCCCCGCACGAGGCGCGCCCCCGCACACCAGCGGCCCGCGTGT
>DASSQF010000069.1:0-6612 GCA_035702685.1 Propionibacteriaceae bacterium | reverse complement strand
GGCTGAGCGAATCTCCGTGCGGGGAGCCGGCGACAGAGAACCCCTTCGCGAGAAGCAGGGGGACCATGCCGGCGAGCCGCCGCCACGGGACCGGGCCCCCGGTTGGACGCACCCGGTTCACTGGCGAGGAGCGCCTGCCGTCGTCGAGACGGGCGCGAGGGACGGAGTCATGAGGGGGACTATGGATCGCGTGAGACATCCTCGGCGTCGTACGCAGCTGGCCGGCGCCGTGGGTGTGGTGCTTCTGCTCGCGGGATGCGCCCAGCCTCGCCCGTCCGTCGCGGCGTCAGGCGTGCAGACGTCGTCGTCCCCGTCCGCCTCAGCTCCCGCTTCGCCGTCGCCCGGCCCCTCCAGCACTCCCTCGCCCAGCTCGGCCCCCGTCCCGTCGAAGCCCGCGATGCAGCTCCAGAGCATCGCGCCGCTCGAGCGGACGACAGTCGGAGTAGCGATGCCGATCTCGATCGTGTTCTCCGCGCCGGTCAACGCCTCGGCGCACAAGGACATCGAGCAGCACATCACGCTCGCCACGTCGACGCCGGTGCAGGGTGCGTGGCACTGGTTCAGCGACCGCCGGGTCGACTTCCGGCCGACGACGTACTGGAAGCCCGGGACCACGGTCTCGATGGTCGCGAACTTCACAGGCGTCGGGGACGGGAACGGCCGGGTCGGCACGACGGCGTACACCCGTACGTTCACCATCGGCGACGACGTCGAGACCCATGTGTACGTGGACCAGCACAGGACCGTCGTCACCCAGAACGGCCAGACCATCCGGACGATGCTGAGCGACGCCGGGAACCCGACGTTCCCGACGTGGGACGGCGTCATGGCGGTCGTCGACAAGGAGCCGACCGTGCGGATGACCTCGTGCAGCGTGGGCATCGCGTGCGACCCGAAGGACCCGAACTTCTACGACATCACGCTGCCCTGGGACGTACAGCTCACCTGGTCGGGCACGTACCTGCACTACTCCACCGGCGACCCGAACCCCGGTACGGGCTTCGGCTCCCACGGGTGTGTCCACCTCTCCATGGCCGACGCCCAGTGGTTCTACAACCTCTCCAAGCCCGGCGACCCGGTCACCATCACGGGCTCCCCGCGGGGCAACGCCGCGGGCGACAACGGGTACGCCGACTACAACGTGTCGTGGGCCGACTGGCTCGCCGGCAGCGGGATGGGCGAGTTCACCACCCCACTATGACGGCCACTCCCGTGTCTGACGGTGAGAAAAGGCTGCCTCTTCACGACATCGGACGTTCATGGGCTGGACACGCAGGGTACAAGGCGCTTGCCTATCCTCACCGAGGACGAGGAGGGAACCAGGTGACACAGGCCACGCAGGTGCAGCCGCGCGTCCGGGCCAGGGTGACCTCGCGTCGGCTGCGTGAGTGGGCACTGTTCCTGCTGCTCGTCGGGCCCAACGTCGTCCTGCTGCTGGCGTTCGTGTACCGGCCGCTGCTCACGAACGTCTACTACTCAACCCTCGACTGGACCTTGGGCGCGACCAGGGCGACGAGCGTCGGCCTGGGCAACTACATCGAGTTCTTCACGTCCGGCGACGCGGCAGAGATTCTGCGGACCACCGGTATCTTCACGGTCGCGACCGTCGGAGGCACGCTGGCGCTCGGGCTCGCACTGGCCACGGTCCTCAACCGACCCCTCGCAGGGCGCGGCGTCGCCAGGGCGACCGTGTTCGCCCCGTACGTGCTCTCCGGCGTCGGGCTCGGACTCGTCTGGTCGTTCATCCTCGACCCTGTCAGCGGCGTGCTGTCGGCCCTCCTGCGACAGGGATCGCTCCCGGTTCCGCAGTGGTTCCTCGACCCGAACCTGTCCCTCCTCATGGTGATCCTCGTCTACATCTGGAAGAACGTGGGGTACGCGGCCGTCATCTACCTCGCAGCCCTCCAGGCCATCCCGCGAGACCTCATCGAGGCGGCGGCGATCGACGGGGCCGACCGAGGGACGACGTTCCGCGAGGTGGTGTGGCCGCTGCTGTCCCCCACCTCCTTCTTCCTCCTCATGACGACGATCCTCAGCTCGCTCCAGGCTTTCGACCTGATCCGGATCATGACGCCGCTGGGACAGGGCACCACGACGCTCATGTACGCCACGTACCTGCAGGCGTTCGGCGGCTACAACCGCGCCGGCTACTCGGCCGCGATCGCGACCATCCTGTTCGTGCTGCTGCTCATCGTCACCGCGTTCCAGCTGTGGTACCTCGACCGGAAGGTGCACTACGCATGAGCCTTCTGACAGGCGTCCGCCCCGTTCGCCGCCCCGTGGAGGACAGGGACCCCACCCAGGTCGGGCGCGAGCCGCTCGCCCGGCAGGTGCTGACCGGCTACCTTCCCCTGCTCCTGGCGACCCTCGTCATCGCCCTGCCTCTGGTGTGGATGGTGCTCGGATCGCTCAAGCAGAGCTCGGAGATCGTCTCGTCGACGATCGTGTGGCTGCCCCACCACCCCAGCCTCGACGCGTACGCGCAGGCGTCCGCACAGGTCAACTTCCCGCGGCTGTTCCTCAACTCGATGATCGTGACCTTCTTCGGCGCGGGCATCAAGGTCCTCCTCGCCATCACCTCCGCGTACGCGCTGGTGTTCGTGGCGTTCCCGGCCAAGAGGGCGATCTTCCTCGGGATCCTCGTGGCGCTCATGGTGCCGTCCCAGGTGTCGCTGCTGCCGAACTAGGTCCTCATCGCCGGCCTCGGCGGCGTCAACACCTACTGGGGCATCATCGTGCCCGGGCTGGGCACGGCCTTCGGCACGTTCCTCCTGCGACAGCACTTCATGACGCTGCCCCGCGAGATCCTCGAGGCGGCCGAGCTCGACGGGGCGGGTCATCTCCGCCGCCTCATCCAGATCGTGGGGCCGATCTCGACGCCCACCATCGCGACAGTCACGCTCGTGAGCATCGTCAACGAGTGGAACGACTACATCTGGCCGCTCATCATCACGTCCAACGACCGCTTCATGACGCTGCCCGTCGGACTCACACTGCTGCGGAACATCGAGGGCGACCCACGCTCGTACCCGATCGTCATGGCCGGCGCCGTCGTCGTCATCCTGCCCGTCCTGATCGTCTTCACGTTCCTGCAGCGCTACATCGTCGCCGGCCTCACGGCCGGTGCCGTCAAGTAATCCCATCCACGAAGGAGTCGCCATGTCCCTCCCCCTCGGACGTCCCCTCGGACGACGGGCCCTGCTGGGGCTCGCCGGCCTGGGAGCCGGCAGCCTTGCCCTGGCCGCCTGCTCGGGCCCCACTGTGGGACCCGCGGGCGGCGGCTCGACATCCACCTTCGACCCGCAGGGGCCGAAGTTCGACGGCGTGAAGGCCGCCACCTCCATCACCTTCTGGTCGAACCACCCCGGCAACTCCGAGGCCGTCACGAAGGACATCATCGCCAAGTTCGCGGCGAAGGAGGGGATCACCGTCAACCTCGTGACGGCGGGCAGCAGCTACGAGGAGGTCGCGCAGAAGTTCCAGACCGCGCAGTCGGGTGGCCAGCTCCCTGACGTCGTCGTGTTCTCCGACGTCTGGTGGTTCCGCTACTACATGCTCGACTCGATCATCCCGCTGGGCAACGTCCTCAAGGCCGCCGGCGTCGACACCGCCGACTACCGTCCGGGGCTGTTCAACGACTACCAGTACAAGGGCGCCCAGTGGGCTGTGCCGTGGGCGCGGTCGACGCCGCTCTTCTACTACAACAAGGCGCACTGGGCGAAGGTCGGTCTGCCGGACCGCGCCCCGAAGACGTGGGCCGAGTTCGCCGAGTGGGGGCCCAAGCTCAAGGCCGCCGGCCTCGGCACCCAGAGCGCGTACGAGCACCCGGCACTGGCGGACTACGCAGGCTGGACGCTGCAGAACATCCTGTGGGGGTACGGCGGCGGCTGGTCGAAGAAGGACTCGTTCGACCTCACGTGCGACGACGACAACGCGATCAAGGCCATCCAGTACGTCCAGGACAGCGTGTACAAGGACGGCTGGGCCGGTGTGGCCAGCAAGTCTGCGAGCGACGACCTGGCCGCGGGCGCGTGCTCGGCCACGTTGGCCTCGACGGGGTCGCTGGTCGGCGTCCAGAAGGCGGCGGCCGGAAAGTTCGAGGTCGGGGTGGGCTTCCTACCGGGAGGTCCCGTGTCCTCGTCGCCCGTCTGTCCCACCGGTGGGGCGGGCGTGGGCATCCCGAAGGGCATCAAGCCGGAGAACCAGCTGGCCGCGGCGAAGTTCATCGGCTTCCTCACGAGCCCCGAGAACACCGTGGCCATGTCGGCGGCCACCGGCTACATGCCCGTACGCAAGTCCGCCGACGCCAGTTCCCTCCTCGCGAAGAACCCGCTCATCGAGACCGCCATCAAGCAGCTGGACGTCACCCGGACGCAGGACTACGCCCGCGTCTTCCTCCCGGGCGCCGACCAGGAGATCGCCAAGTCGATCTCCAAGATCGTGACGCAGAAGGCCGACGTGAAGTCGACCCTCACCGACCTCAAGGGCACTCTCCAGAAGATCTTCGACACGCAGGTCAAGTCCAAGATCTGACGTGTGACGTGCTGCCGGGGAGGGCGATCCACTCCCCGGCAGCACGTTCTCGGTCAGACAGTGGTCGGCGATGACGGCCGCGCCGCTGACTCCCGCCGCACCTGAGTGCGACGAATCCGGACCACGCCGGCAGCACGACGCCGGAGCTGTCTGGCTCAGGGATCGGACCGGTCGCGAGAAGCACTCGAAAGTCCGCCAGCCAGGGCAGATCCACCCTGCGCTGTGCGCCGGACAGGTTGCACACCACGACGAGCTCCCGGTCGTCCAGGACGCGCTCCAGCGCGTAGACCGCGTCGTCGTGGGTGTCCAGGCGCCGGAAGGAACCGTGGGCGAGCACAGGCTCGGCGTGCCGCAGCGCGATGAGGCGGCGGTAGAAGTGCCACACCGAGTCGGGGCTTCGGCGGGCCTCGTCGGCGTTCACCGACACGAAGTCGGGGTGCGCCGGCAGCCAGGGGGTGCCTGTCGTGAAACCCGCGTGCGGCGACCCGTCCCACTGCATCGGCGTCCGGGCGTTGTCCCGGCTCATGGCCCGCAGCCCGGCCAGGACGCTCGACGCGGGGGCCCCGGAGGCGACCGCTGCCTGGTAGTGGTTCAGGGATTCGACGTCCCGGAAGGCGTCGATGTCGTCGAACGGGAAGTTGGACATCCCGATCTCCTCGCCCTGGTAGACGAACGGCGACCCGCGGTGGCCATGGGCCAGCAGAGCGAGTGTCTTCGCGGACGCGTCCCGGAACTCCGGGGAGTCGTCGCCGAAGCGCGTGACGCTGCGGGGCTGGTCGTGGTTCGCGAGGTAGAGCCCCATCCATCCTGCGTCGCCGAGCTCGTTCTGCAGACGCTCGAGGCATGCGGCGAGGGCACCGGGTGCCAGCGGCTGCACGTCGAACTTCCCGACGCCGTGGTCCAGTGACACATGCTCGAACGTGAAGACCATGTCGAGCTCGCCGCGTGCGGGATCGGTGAGCAGTCGTGCCTCAGCGGTGCTGATGCCCGGGGTCTCGCCGATGAGCACGTACGGGCGGTGGTGTCCGTCGAACACCTCACGACGCAGCTCCGCCATGAACTCGTGGAGACGCGGACCGCAGCAGTAGTACGGGAAGCCGTCGCCGCCCTCGCCGTCGGGCAGCTCGGGGACCTTCGACACGAGGTTGATCACGTCGAGGCGGAAGCCGTCCACCCCTCGGGCCAGCCACCAGCGAAGCATGGCGTGGAGGGCCTGGCGAACCTCCGGGTTCTCCCAGTTGAGGTCGGGCTGCTGCTCGGCGAAGAGGTGGAGGTAGTACTCGCCGGAGGACGGGTCGTACGTCCAGGTGGACCCTCCGAAGAAGCCCTCCCAGTTGTTGGGCTCGGCTCCGGGAGTCCCCGCGACCCAGCCGTCCCGGGCGGGCCGCCACCAGTACCAGTCGCGCTTGGGCGAGTCCTTCCCCGAGCGCGACTCGAGGAACCACGGGTGCTGGTCGGACGTGTGGTTGGCGACGATGTCGATGACGAGCTTCATGCCCCGCCGATGGAGGCCCGCCACCAGCTCGTCGAAGTCCTCGAGCGTTCCGAAGGTGGGGTCGATGGCCTGATAGTCGGAGATGTCGTACCCGTTGTCCGCCTGCGGGGAGGGGTAGACCGGAGACAGCCAGACCACGTCGATCCCCAGCTCGGCCAGGTAGTCGAGGCGCTCGATGAGGCCCCGGAGGTCGCCTATCCCGTCGCCGTCACTGTCGGCGAAGCTGCGCGGATAGACCTGGTAGAAGACGGCAGAGCGCCACCACTCGTTCACGGCCATCCTCAGAGGTCGATCGTGACGAGCTGCCAGGTGCCGGGCTCCGGCAGCGTGAAGACCGCGTGCTCCCCGTCGAGGGTTCCGTCGACATGGGCCAGCACGCCGGTACCGTCCGGGTCGGCGACCCGGACCCGGGGGATGCGGGGCCCCGTCCGTCGTACGCGGAGCCTCCCCGGTCCCGTCGCGCCGGGACAGGTCTTCGGCGCGTCCCACTCGAGGTCGGGTTGGCCGGTGAGGTTGATGAGGTGGAGCACCAGCCGGCCTGGCTCGATCTGTGTCAGGCGCGTCCAGACCCCGTCAGCCGGGTG